>JADLDQ010000038.1 GCA_020846575.1 Burkholderiales bacterium | reverse complement strand
TGCTGCGCATCGTCGCTGCGGTGTACGAAGGCAGGCTCAAACCGGCCGGCGGGTTCGCGGGGATTCCGGGCTGCAACTGAGAGAGACAGCATTGACCGCACCGCTCGACACACCGACCGCCTGGCTCGGCCGCAGCGAAACCCTGCATGAGCGCATCGGCCCCACTCCGGTGATGGCGCTGAACGCCACGCTTGACTACCCGCCGATCGCGGTGCAGCCCGGAACCCCGCTGCCGCCGCTGTGGCACTGGCTCTATTTCCTTCCCCTGCACCGCCAGAGCGAGATCGGGCCCGACGGCCACGCGAGGCGCGGCGGGTTCCTGCCGCCGGTGCCGCTGCCCAGGCGCATGTGGGCCGGCAGCCAGCTGGAGTTCCGCGCGCCGCTGCGGGTGGGTGACACGGTGGAGCGCACCTCGACGATCGCCGAGGTGACCGAGAAGGAGGGCCGCAGCGGCCGGCTGGTCTTCGTCAAGGTGCGCCACGAGCTGCGGCGCGAGGGATCGGCGGAGCCGGCCATCGTCGAGTTCCACGACATCGTATACCGCGACGCGCCGAAGCTCGGCGACGCGGAGCCCAAGCCGCAGCCGGCGCCGGCGCACGCCGCCTGGCGGCGCGAGATCGTGCCCGACGAGGTGCTGCTGTTCCGCTACTCGGCGCTCACCTTCAACGGCCACCGCATCCACTACGACCGGCGCTACGTGACCGAGGTCGAAGGCTATCCCGGGCTCGTCGTGCACGGGCCGTTGATCGCCACGCTGCTCCTGGACCTCCTGCGCCGCAACGCACCTGCCGCGGAGGTGTCCGCGTTCCGCTTCCGGGCGGTGCGGCCCCTGTTCGACCTCAACCCCTTACGCCTGGGCGGCCGGCCGCGGGAGGACGGCAGGACGGTCGGGCTCTGGGCGCAGGACCACGCGGGGTGGCTCGCCATGGACGCCAGCGCGACGCTGCGCTGAAGGCGCCGCAACGATGCAACCCCTTCACGGAATCACCATCGTCACCCTGGAGCAGGCGATCGCGGCGCCCTTCGCCACGCGCCAGCTCGCCGACCTGGGCGCCCGCGTGATCAAGGTCGAACGGCCCGGTACGGGCGATTTCGCTCGCGGCTACGATGAGCGGGTGCGGGGTCTCGCCTCGCATTTCGTGTGGACCAACCGCAGCAAGGAGAGCCTGACGCTCGATGTGAAGCATCCCCGCGCCAACGCGCTGCTCCTCAAACTGGTGCTCGACAAGGCCGACGTGCTGGTCCAGAACCTCGCCCCGGGGGCTGCTGCGCGTCTGGGTCTCGCGCACGCGGCGCTCGCGCAACGCAAGCCGGAGATCATCGTGTGCGACATCTCCGGCTACGGCGCGGACGGACCCTACCGCGACAAGAAGGCCTACGACCTCCTGATCCAGAGCGAGGCGGGCTTCCTTTCCGTGACCGGCACTCCCGAGGAACCGTGCAAGGCGGGCCCGTCGATCGCCGACATCGCCGCGGGAATGTACGCCTACAGCGCCATCCTGGCGGCGCTGCTCGAGCGCCAGAAGACGGGTCGCGGCCGGCGCCTGGACATCTCGATGCTGGAGTCGCTCGGGGAATGGATGGGTTTCCCGCTGTACTACGCCTTCGACGGCGCCGACCCGCCGCCGCGCACCGGCGCCGCCCACGCCACCATCTACCCGTACGGGCCGTTCCCGGCAGGCGACGGCGGCACGGTGATGCTGGGCCTGCAGAACGAGCGCGAATGGGCGGCGTTCTGCGACAAGGTGCTGCTGCGGCCCGAAATCGCCGCCGATCCGCGCTTCACCAGCAACTCCAGGCGCACCGCCGAGCGCGCCGCGCTGCGCGCGATCATCGTGGAAGCCTTCGCCCCGCTCAGCGCCGCGCAGGTGGTGGAGCGGCTGGAGCGGGCGCAGATCGCCAACGCGCGCGTGAACACCATGGCCGGGCTGTGGCGCCACCCGCAGCTCGCCGCGCGCGGGCGCTGGCGCGAAGTGGATTCGCCCGCCGGGCCGCTGCCCGCCCTGTTGCCGCCGGGAACCTGGGACGAGGGCCCGCGCATGGACCCGGTGCCCGCGCTCGGGGCGCACACCGAGGCGATCCTCGCCGAGCTGGGCGTGGGCGCCGCGGAAGTCGCGGCGCTGCGCACTCAGGGCGCGGTCTGAACGTCGCGCCGCGCCTGCGCTCGACGCTCCCCCGATCACCGCGCGCCGCATCCCGCGGCGATTCATCCGGACGCAATCACCGAGGAACGACATGGCCGCGAGCATCATCGACTCCAGCATCTTCCAGGGCATCTTCTCGACCGGCGCGATGCGCAGGGTCTGGTCCGACGAGAACCGCACCGCGAAGTACCTCGAGGTCGAACGCGCGCTGGCGCTCGTGCAGGCGCGCCTGGGGCTGATCCCGCAGGAGGCGGCTGACGAGATCGCCAGCCACTGCCGGCTGGAGGAGATCGACATGGCGCGCCTGCGCGAGCAGACCGAGCGCATCGGCTACCCGATCCTGGGCGTGGTGACACAGTTGAACCAGCTATGCCGCGACAAGCTGGGCGAGTACGCCCACTGGGGCGCAACCACCCAGGACATCACCGACACCGCCACCGTGCTGCAGATCCGCGAGGCGCTCGAACTGGTGGACGCGGAGCTCGAGGCGATCGCCCGGGCTCTGGCGAAGCTCGCGCGCGAGCATCGCCTCACGCCGGTGATCGGCCGCAGCAACCTGCAGCAGGCCATCCCGGTGACCTTCGGCTACAAGATGGCCGGGCTGCTCGCGGCGATCCTGCGCCACCGCGAGCGGCTCGCCCAGACGAGGCAGCGGGCGCTGGTGGGCGAGTTCGCCGGCGCCGCCGGCACGCTCGCCTCGCTCCAGCGGGGCGCGATCGAAACCCAGGCCGGACTGTGCGCCGAGCTGGGACTCGCGCAGCCGCTCATCGCCTGGCACACCGTGCGCGACAACATCGCCGAGGTGGGCGCGCTGCTGGGTCTCATCGGCGGGACGCTGGGCAAGCTCAGCATGGACGTGAAACTGATGATGCAGACCGAGGTGGGCGAGGTCTACGAGCCCTACCACCACGGCCGCGGCTCGAGAAGCACCATGCCGCAGAAGCGCAACCCCATCTCCAGCTGCTACATCCACGCGGCGATCAGCGTGCTGCGCCAGCACGCGGCGGCGCTGATGGACGCCATGGTGGCCGACCATGAGCGCAGCACCGGACCCTGGGAGATCGAGTGGATCGTGCTGCCCGAAGCGTTCTGCCTGCTCGCGGGCGCGCTGAAGCACTCGCGCGCCGTGCTGGAGGGTCTCGAAGTCGATGCCGCGGCCATGCGGCGCAACATCGACCTCACCGGAGGGTTGGTGATGAGCGAGGCGGTGATGATGGGCCTGGGCCCCTACATCGGGCGGGAGTACGCGCATGACCTGGTCTACGACCTGTGCCGCCAGTCGCTGGAGAAGAAGGTTGCGCTGCTCGACCTGCTGGCCGGGCACCCGGAGATCCGGCGCCACGTGGACCGCGCGGGGCTCGCGCGCATGCTGGATCCGGCCGGCTACCTCGGCCAGTCCGGGGTGATGGTCGACAGGGTGCTGGCGCGCATGTCGGACTGAGACCGCGCAAAAGCGCCGGCGCTCATCGGGATCGGTTCCCGATCGCACCCGCAGCGGGGATCGTGTCCGGCCCGCCAAACCGGTTCGTGTAAACTAGCCGCCTCTTTTCACCTGTTCCGAGGGAGGCGGCATGATCGAATCGAGAAGCAGCGGTTTGGCGATCGCGGCTTTCGCGGCAATCGTCGTGCCCGTGGCGTTCTGGGTTGGATCGCCCGCACAGGCGCAGACCTATCCCAGCAAACCCATCATGGTGGTGAGTTCCGCCTCGCCGGGCACCAGCGGCGACGCGGGGCTGCGCATGATGGCCGCGAAGATGGCCCTCAGCATGGGCCAGCCGGTCATCGTCGAGCTGCGCACCGCGGCGCGCGGCGCCCAGGCCTACGCGGTGGTGGGCAAGGCGCCGCCGGACGGGCACACCGTCACCTTCGGCACTTCGGGCACCTACGTCTACGGCCGGTTCCTGTTCAAGAACATGGCCTTCGACGTTCTGAAGGACTATGCGCCGGTCAGCCTGTCGTTCAACTCCCCCGGCTACATCGCGATCCACAACTCGTACAAGATCAATACGCTGCAGGAACTGATCGACTACGCCAGGAAGAACCCGGGCAAGCTCGAGTACGGAACCACGGGCATCGGTTCGTTCTTCCACCTCGCGGGCGAGGCGCTGAAGCAGGCGGCGGGGATCGACCTGCTCCATGTCCCCTACTCGCAGGCCAATTACCCTCAGCTGCAGTCGGACTTCCTCAACGGGCGCATCGCGATCTTCCCCACCACCTGGTTCAACGTCGGTCCCAACCTGAACCGCCTCAAGGCGCTGGCAGTCATCGACCAGCAGCGCAGCCGGCGCAGCCCCGAGGTGCCGACGGTCTCCGAGATACTGCCGAACTTCGAGCCCTTCGTGGTGTGGTGGGGATTCTTCGGACCGGCGGGATTGCCCGCACCGATCGCCACCCGCATCGCGACCGAATCGAAGAAGGCGATGAATGAGCCGGACGTCGCACCGAAGCTGGAAAAGCTCGGTCTGGAGCGCATCGGCACCAGCCCCGAGGAGCACGGTCAGATTCTGCGCCGTGAGCTGGACACGATCGGCAAGCTGGTGAAAGCGATCGGCCTGCAGCCCGAATAGCACCGGACCTGCGGATTCATGTCAGGCGCCGTGCCGGCTCCGCGCTCTGTGAGCAGAGGCGGCACGCGAGATTCCTCGCGCGCTCGAGCGGACTTGTCGCGACGGATGCCGGCAGCCCCGGCGCGCGCCTGCCGGTGACCTCCTCAGCGCTTCGTGGCCGTGATCAACTGGAAGTTGCCGAACAGGCAGGTCGTCCTCTCGCAGCGCCAGGCGCCCGTGCCTTCCAGGTAGCGCAGCGGGTCGTGGGTCGTCCACAGAGCCAGGCCGAACGGCTCGAACACCTTGAAGTAAGTCCAGGAAAGGGCGCGCAGCACCCACAGCTCGGGCCGGTGGAACTCGGCGAGGAAGAGCTTTCCACCCGGCGCGAGCATCCTTCCCGCCTCGCGCAGCGCCTGCGCCTTCAGCGGGTGCGGCAGCTCGTGCAGCAGGAAGAACATCACGTTCGCCTGCATGCGGCCGGGCGCGAGCCGCATGTGCGTCGCATCGCCCTCGACGAACGCCACGCGGCCCCGGAACGCCTCGAGCTTGCGCCTGGCGTGCACCAGCTCGTTCTCGATGATGTCCGCGATCAGCACGCGCTCGGCGCCCGCCTCCAGTGCAGCGCGCACCACGCGCGGGATCACGTTGCCGAACGCGCACGAGGTGACGAGCACCTGGCGACCGCGAAGGTCGGTGCGCTTGAGCCCGGCGACGATGTGCGATACCAGCCGGTGGTACTGGAACAGCAGGATCGCCGAGATGATCGGCTGGAAGTCCACCAGCCGGATGAGCCACATGCTCGAATAGATGGGGTACACGTGCGAGCGCTCGCTGCTGCTGCGGGCGCACAGTCCGCGAGCGAGCAGTGCGCCCCGGGTGAACACGAAGAAGAACAGGGCTGTGGCACACAGCAGCGCCGAGAGCGCGAACGTGGCCGTGATCACCCAGTTGTTCATTGCAGTTCTTTCGGTAATGCGCCGGGAACCGCTCATCGAGGCAGCGCTCCCGCGCGGCCGCAATCCTTGAAAACCCTTTGCGTATCGTAAGTACAGCCTCCATGGACCCGACGGGCCTTGATAAAGGTCAAGCTTCGACCTCCGGCGATTCCTATGATCCGGGCGCAATCATGGGGAATCCGCCACTGACCGCACCCTCGCCGCCGACGATCGCCACGGGCCTGCCCTGCTGGACGCTCGGCGGCCGCCGGCTGCTGCCCGTCGTCCAGGGCGGCATGGGCATCGGCGTGTCGGCCCACCGGCTGGCGGGAACCGTGGCGCGCCTAGGTGCGATGGGGACCATCTCCAGCGTCGAGCTGCGCCACCACCATCCCGACCTGATCGAGGCGACGAACGGCAGCACCGAGACCGGGTTGCTCGACCGCGCCAACCTGGTGGCGCTTGACCGGGAGATCCGGGGGGCGCTCGAGCTCTCCGAAGGCCGGGGCGCCGTGGCGGTCAACGTCATGAAGGCGGTGATGCTGCATGCGGACTACGTGCGCCAGAGCTGCGAATCCGGCGCGCACGCCATCGTGATGGGCGCAGGTCTGCCTCTGGACCTGCCGGACATGACGCGCGACTTCCCCGGTGTCGCGCTGGTGCCGATCCTGTCGGATGCGCGCGGCATCTCGCTGGTGGTGCGCAAGTGGATGAGGAAGAAGCGCCTGCCCGAGGCGATCGTCATCGAGCACCCGCGCTTTGCCGGCGGCCACCTGGGGGCGACGCGCACGGAGGAGATCCGCGACCCGCGTTTCGACTTCGAGCGCGTGGTGCCCGAGACCCTGGCCGCGCTGCGGGCCCTGGGCCTGGAGAGCGAGCGCATCCCGCTCATCGCGGCCGGCGGGATCAACTCCCGCGAAAAACTGCGCTCGCTGCTCGCGCTCGGGGTCTCGGCGGTTCAGCTCGGCACCGCGTTCGCGGTGACCGAGGAAGGCGACGCGCACCCGGCGTTCAAGCGCGTGCTGGCCGAGGCCCGCCCGGAGGACCTCGTCGAGTTCATGAGCGTGGCGGGTCTGCCGGCGCGCGCGGTGCGCACGCCCTGGCTCCTGCACTACCTGGGAAGGGTGAAGGCCCTGCAGGCCAACGCCAAGGCCGATCCGCGCCGCTGCGTGCCCGGCACCAAGTGCCTGGCCGTGTGCGGCCTGCGCGACGGCATCGGCGAATTCGGCCAGTTCTGCATCGACACCCGGCTCGCCCTCGCGTTGAAGGGAGACGTGAAAAAGGGCCTGTTCTTCCGCGGCTCGGAGAGCCTGCCCTTCGGCAGCGCCATCCGCCCGGTGGCCGAGCTGCTCGAGTATTTCCTCAGCGACCGCGCGCCGCGGACCGCCTAGAGGCCACGCGCCGCCCGACGAGCATGCAAGCCTCGCGCAAACCCGAACTGGTCTGCCCGGCGGGCAGCCTTCCCGCCCTCAAGGCAGCGGTGGACCACGGCGCCGACGCCGTCTACCTGGGGCTTCGCACCGCCACCAACGCCCGCAACTTCGCGGGCCTGAACTTCGACGAGAAGGGCATCCGCGAGGGCATCGCCTACGCCCGCGCGCGCCGCCGCGAAGTGCTCGTCGCCATCAACACCTACGCCCAGGCCGGGCGCCTGGCCGAGTGGCACAACGCCATCGACACCGCGGCGGCGCTCGGGGCCGACGCGGTGATCGTGGCCGACATGGCGCTGCTCGCCTACGCGCGCGAGACCCACCCGGGGCTGCGCCTGCACCTGTCGGTGCAGGGATCGGCGACCAACCACGAGGCGGTCAACCTCGCGCGCGATTGTTTCGGCATTCACCGCGCGGTGCTGCCCAGGGTGCTGACGCTCCAACAGGTCGCCGAGGTCATCGCCCACACCGAGGTGCAGATCGAGGTGTTCGGCTTCGGCAGCCTGTGCGTGATGAACGAGGGACGCTGCTGGCTGTCCTCCTACGCCACCGGCGAGTCCCCCAACACCGCCGGGGCCTGCTCGCCGGCGCGCTTCGTGCGCTGGGAGGAACGCGGCTCGACGCTGGAGTCGCGCCTGGCCGGCATCCTGATCGACCGCTACGCGCCGGGCCAGCCGGCCGGCTACCCGACCCTGTGCAAGGGACGCTTCGCTGTCGAGGGCAGGACCGGCTACGCGCTGGAGGAACCGGTGAGCCTCAACGCGCTCGCCCTGCTCCCGGAACTGATGCGCATCGGCGTGGCGGCGATCAAGGTCGAAGGACGGCAGCGCAGCCCGAAGTACGTCGCCGAGGTTACGCGCACCCTGCGCGCGGCGATCGACGCCGCGTGGAACGCACCCGAACGCTTCGCGGTGCAACCGGCATGGACGGCGGCGCTCGGACGCCTTGCCGAGGGCGCGCAGGTGACCCTCGGCGCCTACGACCGGCCCTGGCGCTAGCGGGCATGCGGCGATGAAGCTCGCACTGGGTCCGCTGCTGTGGTACTGGCCGCGCGGGCAGGTGCTGGATTTCTACGCCGAGGCCTGCAAGTGGCCGGTCGATATCGTCTACCTGGGCGAAGTGGTGTGCTCCCGCCGCCACGAGATCCGACCCGAGGAGTGGCTCGAGATCGGGCGCAGCCTCGCGGCCTGCGGCAAGCAGGTCGTGCTGTCCACCCTGGCGCTGCTGGAGTCGCCAGCCGATCTGCGCGCGCTGCGGCGGCTGGCGCACAACGGCGAGTTCCCGCTGG
>JADLDQ010000037.1 GCA_020846575.1 Burkholderiales bacterium | reverse complement strand
CGATGACGGCCTATCTGCAGGCCGCGCTCGGCCTGGACGAGGCCGCGGCGGGCGAGCTGCGGCGCCACTACTGGCAGCGCTACGGCGCGACGCTGCTCGGCCTGATCAAGCACCACGGCACCGACCCGCACCACTTCCTGCGCTCGACGCACGACTTCCCCGACCTGGAGCGCGCCGTGGTGCGCGAGCGCGGGCTGCGCTCCGTCCTCACGCGACTGCGCGGGCGGCGCATCGTGTTCTCGAACGGGCCGACCGACTACGCGCGCGCCGTGCTCAGGGTGCTGCGCGTCGCCGATCTGTTCGACCAGGTGTACACGATCGAGCACACGCGCTTTCGTCCCAAGCCCGACGCCTACGGCTTCCTGCTGCTGCTCGGCCGGGAGCGGGTGAGCCCGTCGCGTTGTATCATGGTGGAGGACTCGCTCGACAATCTGCGGACGGCCAAGAAGCTCGGCATGACCACCGTCTGGGTGAGCGAGGATTCGGCGTCGCCGTCCTGCGTCGACGTGAAGGTGCGCAGCCTGCGGGCCCTGCCCGGGCGGCTGCGCCACCTCTAGGGGAGAAGCCGTGCCGGCCAGAAAGCCCGGGCAGAGGCGTGTCGAGATCCTGCAGATGCTCGCGCGCATGCTGGAGTCGCCGCGCTGGGTGAAGATCACGACCGCCGCGCTGGCGGCGAAGCTCGACGTCTCCGAGGCGGCGCTCTATCGCCACTTCGCCAGCAAGGCGCAGATGTACGAGGGGCTCATCGAGTTCATCGAGGAAAGTCTGTTCGGCCTGGCGAACCGCATCGCCACCGAGGAGACGAGCGGCCTGCGGCAGGTGGAGCGCATCGCCGCCACCCTGCTCGGCTTCGCCCAGAAGAATCCCGGCATGACGCGCGTGCTCATCGGCGAGGCGCTCATCAACGAGGACGAGCGCCTGCAGGCGCGCATCAACCAGTTGTTCGACCGCATCGAGGTGACCCTCAAGCAATCGCTGCGATTTGCCGCTCAGCAGGGGGAGATCTCGGCCGAGACCGACGGGGCCGCCGCGGCCGCCCTGCTGCTCGGCGTGGTGGTGGGACGCTGGCACCAGTTCGCCAAGAGCGGCTTCAAGCGCGATCCGCTCGCCCTGTGGCCCGAGCACTGGCAACTGCTCGCCCGATCCCTCTGACGACCAGCACTGCAACGAGGACCCGACGATGACGACGCTCAACAGCCGGCAGGTCGCCGAACTGCTCGTGGGCATTGCCCGTTCCCAGCAGGCCATCGTCGATGCGGTCGAGTCGATGCGGGCCGGTTTTCGCTCGACCCACCTCTCGCCCGCCCTGATGAACGTCGCGCGCGTGCGCGACACGCACCGGGCCCTGCAGCTCGGTGATCTGCCCGCGCGCGTGCTGCTGCAGTGCATGGGGCGCAACGGCCCGGACGTCGATCAGGTCGCGCGCGACATCGACGAGCTGGTCGCCCGGGAGAACGCGGCAGCCGCGGCGAAGTCGGCACCGCCGCCCGCAGCGCCGGCGGCCGATGCCAACCTCCAATCGCTCGACATGACCAAGCTGTGAGCGCGGCGGCGCGCGGTCCGTCGCCTTGCGCCGGAGCTCACCTCCGCACCGCCGTCGCCGATTCCACCGCCAAGCCGTCGGTTCGCGAGCCCGACTCGCCTGACCGTCGATCCCCACGCTGCGCGCGGGGCCCCTCGCCGGGTGGCTCGCGGGCTCAGTTCGCCGCCGGTCTCCCCCGCCCGGCGCAGGCGCTGCAGGCGGGGTCGCGGGCGAGGGTGAGCGAGCGCCATTCCATCGTCAGCGCGTCCAGGATCACCAGCCGCCCCGCCAGCGTTCGCCCGGCCGCGGCGACGAGCTTCAGCGCCTCCGCCGCCTGCACCGTGCCGATGATCCCCGTGAGCGGGGCGAACACGCCCATCACCGCACAGCGCACCTCCTCGGACTGCGCATCCTCCGCGAACAGGCAGGCATAACAGGGGCTCGCGTCGTCCCGCAGGTCGAAGACCGCGACCTGCCCGTCGAATCGGATGGCGGCGCCCGAGACGAGCGGCCGGGCGTGGCGCACGCATGCCCGGTTCAAGGCATGGCGCGTCGCGAAGTTGTCGCTGCAGTCGAGCACGACGTCCGCGGCGGCCACCAGGGCCTCCAGGCGCGCGCCTTCGACGCGTTCCCCGAGCGCTTCCACGCGCACTTCCGGATTGACCGTGGCGAGCGTGCGGCGCGCCGATTCCACCTTGGGCTGTCCGACGGCGTCGTTGCGGTGGACGATCTGGCGCTGCAGGTTGGTGAGATCGACGCTGTCCCCGTCGCACAGCGTGAGGCGGCCGATGCCGCTCGCGGCGAGGTAGAGCGCTGCCGGCGAGCCGAGACCGCCGGCGCCGATGATGAGCGCGTGCGCGGCCAGAATCCGTTCCTGTCCCTCGATGCCGATCTCGGGGAGCAGGATGTGGCGGCTGTAGCGGATGAGCTGGGGATCGTCCATGGCAGCCGGGAATTCAACCACAAACGCGCGGCCCCGAACACGGGCCGGGCGCGCGCGCCGCCGCTGGCGGCCCGCCCGCCGGATCGTCGCCGCGGGCACTGCGAAAACGCCGACGCCCGGCGGACCGGGCGTCGTGGGCGCGAGCGAGCGTGCGCAGGGTCAGTTCTGCGGCGCCTTGGCGAGCACCGGCAGACCCTTCAGGTGATTGAGGGCCTGGTTCACCTGGAAATCTTCTTTCGAGACGATCTCGCCCGGCTCGAGGGGTTTGGGCTTCGGGCGCGGCGTGCTCGCCTGCGGCGCCTGCGGCGCCTTGGCCTCGGGCTTCGGCGCCGGCTTCTCGGTGGTGCCCTTGTCGTTTTCGAGGTGACGACCGAGATCGGCCTCACGCAGCCGCGTCGACTGGTCGCTCGGGTTGAATGGGTCTTCGACGATGATGTCGGGCGTGATGCCCTTCGCCTGGATCGAACGGCCCTTG
>JADLDQ010000036.1 GCA_020846575.1 Burkholderiales bacterium | reverse complement strand
TCCACGCCGTTCGCCCCGACCAGGACGTTGTCGCAGATGCTGCCGGCGACGGTCTGGGTCGCGAAGCCCGGGTGGCAGACGATCAGCATGTTCTCCCGGATGGTCATCGTCTCGTCGCGGCGGATGAGCGGCCGCTCGACCAGGTCATAGCCCTGGCCGTGGGCGTAGAGCCGCTTGTCCTCCGCGAGGCCCCTGGAGCGCATGGTCTCGTTGTGCGCAGCCTGTATGTCCCGCGGCTGGGCGCCGGGCTTGAGCATCTTGAACGTGTCGTGCTGCGCCTCGACCGCCTGCGCCACCGCGTCCTTCTGTTCCTGCGACGCCTTGCCGAGCACGAAGATCCGGCCCAGCTCGCAGTAGTAGCCTGCGGGGCCGTTGTTCTCCACCAGTTGCCGGTAGCTGTCGCCCTTCTTCAGTTCGCGGCCCATCTCCCAGCGGTCGTGCTGCTGCACCGGCCGGCCGGGCGCGGCCGAGCCTGCGAGGAAGATCCCCTGCTCGCTGCCCAGCAGCTGCCCGACGTACTGCGCGTAGGCGCTGACCTCGAAGTCCTTCATGCCCGGGCGGATGTGCTCGCGCATCTTCGCCACCACCGTGTCCTGCATCGCCGCCACCCGCCGGATGAAGGCGATCTCCTCCGGGCTCTTGACCGCCTTGATCTGGTCGATCGCGTCGGTCGCGTCCGAGAACACGGCGCCGCGGGCCAGTTCCTTCAGCTTGACGCCGAACTGGTAGTACATGGCGGCGGGCGCCACGCAGCCCACGTTCCTGAAGCCCGCCCGGGTCAGTTCGCGGGCGACGATCTCCGCGTCGTAGGCCGAGGTGTAGCAGGCCGAGACGAAGCTCGGTGTGCCCAAGCTGCGGCCGATACCGTAGCTCGGCTGGGACCCGGCGCCATCGTGGGTGGCGACGGAGTCGAAATTGCCCTGACCGACGGTGGTCATCAGCCCCTCGAGCGGAAAGATCAGCGAGCGCGGATACGCGTGGGTAGCGGGCCAGCCGGTGAACCAGCGGAAATAGCCGCCGAGGTAATCGTTGTTGCATTGCAGGACCAGGGCGTCGAGCCCTGTGGACTTCATGTGCTTGCGGACCGCCGCCCAGCGACGCTCCAGCTCCTGGTTGGAGACCGGGTTGCACATGCGTTCGTTGACCTGCGGCTTTTCCATCACTGCTGCCATTTCGAATCTCCGCTCGGATTGCTCGGTTTCGGGAATGCCGCGCATCGGGCGCGGCGCACGCTCTCAGGACCTGACCAGGTTGACCATCTGCGCTATCCGGTCCTCGAGGAAGCACTGCACGTTCTTCTTGAGCACGTTGCACACCAGCGCGTTGTACACGTCGCACTGGCCGCCCATGTGCGGCGTCACGATCACGTTGTCCAGACCCCAGAAAGGGCTTTCCGGCGGCAGCGGCTGCTGCGTGAACACGTCGATTCCCGCGCCGGCGATGCGCCCGGCGCGCAGCGCCTCGATCAACGCGTCCTCGTCGCAGACGCCGCCGCGCGCGATGTTGACCAGGTAAGCGCTGGGCTTCATCGCGGCCAGCACGCGCGCGTTGACGAGCCGGTGGGTCTGCTTCTCGTACGGGACCAGGACGTTGAGGAAATCGGCCAGCGCGACGGCCGGCTCGATTTCCTCGTAGCGCATCATCCGGTCGAAACCCGGCAGTACGCGCGGCGTGCGCGTCACGCCGATCACCGTCATGCCGAACGCCTTGCAGCGCAGCGCCAGTTCCGCGCCGATCACGCCCACGCCCAGGATCACCGCCGTCTTCCCGTAGAGCCGCTTCTGCGCAAAGCGGTCCCACACCCTGCGATCCTGGTTGCGCAGCATGCGCGGATAGTCGCGCGCCAGCGACAGCATCAGCAGGCAGGCCATCTCGGCCATCTGCGGGCCGTGCATGCCGCGCGTCGAGGTGATGGCCACGCCGCGCCGCCCGGCGAGCACGCTCTCGAACCTGTCGGTTCCGGTCGTGAACGCCTGCACCCAGCGCAGGCGCGGCGCCCGCGCCACCAGGTCCTCGCTGATCCAGGCCGGCATGCATCCCAGTGCCTCGACGTCGGCGGCCGCGTCCCCGACCTGCGCCGCGGAACGCGCCGCGCGCACCTCCAGACCGGGGAACGCCGCGTTCAGCTGCGACGCAAACCAGTCCGCCTCGGGATCGACGATGAGGATGGAATGCGCCATGGACGGCTATGCCTTGGGCGGATAGGGCATCACCACCAGCATGCTCGCCGGCAGGTTGGTGCGGTTGGCCACCGCGCGCCTCTCGTTGGGCGCAAGATGGCAGGAATCCAAGGGCTTGAGCACCGTCTCGCCCTGCTCGGTGATCACGGTCACCTCGCCCGCCACCACCACGTACACCTTCTCCAGCGGCGTGCCGTCCATCTCCGCGCCGCCGCCGGGCAGGATGTGCGACAGCCCGACCCAGAAGTTCCTGGCGTCGCTCGCATCGAAGCCCTGAAGTCGCAGGGTAGTGATATCGAAGTGCTTGGCCGCGGCGTAGGGTTTGGCGTCGCCGATTCGTACGAGTTTCATGGGAACTGCCTCCTTTGTCTTGGGTTGCGTGAAAGGTGCGGGCCCGCCGCTCGGGCGCCCGCTTGCACGGTGCGGCGCGCGGGACGGTACTTCCCCCGATGCGCGCGGCCGGGCGGCGGCTACAGACCGCGCTCGATACGGAAGCGGCCTTTCGGATCGGTCATCGCGACCACGCGGGTGATGCAGCCGTCGCCGTTTACCCAGCGCCACGGAAAGGCGGCGATGGTGACCCGCTTGCCGGTGACCTTGTCGAGGTCCCCGCCGAGGTTTTCGATGCCGCAGATGCCGGCCGAGAGGATGGCGCGGTGGCAGGGCTCCCACAGCGGGAAGTCCTGGATCACGTCACGGCCGGTCTCGCGCTTGTACTCGGCGTTCACGTCCGGCAGCAGCCCGTTCGGGGCGCCCGGGCCGTGCGGCCCGATCGCCGTGCCCAGGGGATGGTCCAGCGCCGGGGTGTCGGTGCCGATCATCTTCACCTGCTTGTCGGCGAACCACTCGCCCGCCTCCTTGTAGAAACCGGGCGAGTAGGCGTAGTACTGGCGGCTGTCACTGTAGTGGTGGTGCCAGCCGGTGTTGACCAGCACGATGTCGCCCTTCTGTATCTTCGGCCGCGCGTCCTCCAGGTCCTTCGCGCCGATGATCTCCCAGCGCTTCTTGGGGATGTGCACCACCACGCCGGTGCCGAAGAAGCACTCCAGCGGCACCTCGTGCAGGAACGGCGTGCCCTCGACCACGTGCGCCGGCGCGTCGATGTGCGTGCCCGAGTGCATGACGGTGGTGATGCGCTGGGTAAGCACACCGGACTTCGCCATGTAGTGCAGGCGCTCGATCTTCACGTCCTCGAAGTAAGGCCAGTTCGGCACCCCCAGTCCCCAGGGGTGAGAGCATTCGACGAACTTCAGCCCGGTGGTGTTGAGCCCCGGCCAGCGCGCGCGGCGTCTTGTGGCCATATGATCCTCCAGTGGGTGAGTTGCGGATTGAGGTGAGACTCTCGAAGCAACGACAGCGGATTCTAAGACGGAAGCCGAGGCGAGTGCCCGGCCGCGGTGCCCGTGGTCCCCATGGCCTGCTCGCCTGCTCGCGGATTCTCGCGCATCGTGGGAACCCCGAGGGCCCGGAATGCAGGTCTGCGACGCGGGCGTGGGTCCGAACCGCGGATGGACTTGCCTGTCCATCATCGCGGCAGCGCCAGAGGCGAAGGGATCCCGGCCCGCGTTCACCGCGCCCGCGAGGCGACGGGGGCGCGCTCGCACAGCCTGGACGGGAGTACGGGCGCCATCACCCTGGACCTGTGACGAGACCGGCGGGATACGCCTCGCCGCGAACCACGGCGGCGCGCGCGAGGCGACGATGCTACGACGACGGAGCCGCCGTCGGCTGAACCCCCAGGCTCCTGAGGACCCGGCCCGCGTTGGCCCGATCGGCGACGACGAACCGGGCAAAATCGGCGACCGAATTCAGCACCGCTTCCATGGTGCGCTCCTGGTAGAACTTCTGCCCGAGGGGCGTGCGCGCCGCCTTGACGAATTCCTGGTTGAGCCGCTCGAGGACGGGGCGAGGCGTCCTGCCCGGCGCGAACAGGCCGAAGTAGCTCGGCAGGGAAGGATCGCCGCCTTCTTCGGCGAGCGCGGGCAGGTCCGGCATGAAGCGCGAGCGCCGCTCGCCCAGCGTCACCAGCGGCTTGATGATGCCGCCCTTGATCTGCGGCATCGCGGTACCGACGCCCATGTAGGTGATATCCACTTCGCCGGCATAGACCGCTCGAAAAGCGGCGATACCCGCGCCCTTGTAGGGAACCGCGGTGATATCGATGCCCGCCAGTCGCGAGACCCAGCGCAGGTACACGTCCGGCAGGCTCCCCACGCCCCACGTGCCCCAGTTGAGCGCGCGCGGGTTCGCCCTGGCGTAGGCGACCATCTCCTTGTAGCTGTTGAACGGTGCCTTGCTGTTGGCGACCAGGAGATTGTTGGTGAACCCGAGGTTGGTGACCGGCGCGAAGTCGTTTTCCGCGTCGTAAGGCAGCTTGGAGAACAGGTGCGGGTTGTAGGACAGGCTGTCGGGTACCGTGATGCAGACCGTGTAGCCGTCCGGCGCCGCCCGGGCGCAGGCATCCATGCCGATGATGGAACTCGCGCCGGGGCGGTCGGTGACGATCACCGGCTGCCCGGTGGACTCGGTGATCTGCGCGCCCAGCACCCGCGCCAGCAGGTCGACCACGCCGCCCGGCGAGAACGGCACGATGATCTGGATAGGCTTGGCCGGAAAGCTCTGCGCTGCCGCCGGTGGTACGCAAACGGCGCCGATCAGCGCCAGGACCGTGCCGGCTGCCGTGCCTGCCTTCATGTGGACCTCCTCCTAGAAGAAAAGCGCGTGCTGCCGGTCAACTGCACACGACGTTGAGCAGCGCCTGGCGCTTGTCGGCGGTGACCACCGTCAACGCGCGTTCCAGCGCCGGAATCAGAGCGTCCGGCGCGGTGACCTTCTCGCCGTGGGCGCCGGCGAGTGCCTCGATGATCGGACCGAAGTCCGAACCGGCACTGGCGAACAGGCAGTCGATGCCGCGCGCGGCGAGCAGCGTCACGTAGGCTTCGGCGACGGTGACGCCGGTGAGGGTCGTGCGCGTTACGCCGCCCCCACCAGCCCCTCCTTCCTCGCACGGTTCGAATAGGGGACACTTGCACTTCGCGAAGTGGGGACATTGCGGCCTTGCGCCAGCGGCCAACTGCGCCGCGTTGTGCTTGCCGGCGAGTTGCGCTAAGTTGTGCACGCAGGGCGGCGATACTAGGCGCGGTCGCTCGGCGCTGTCAAACCCAGCCGCGCCAACTCGCGGTCGCGAAACGGCCGTCACGTCGCGCGTGACGATCTCACCCGCCTTGCGGCGAGCCGGTGCCCGAGCGGCTCTCGCGCCGGCTGCGGGCGCCCCTCGGCAAGGGAAAACGGGAGATAGACATGGCCGACAAAGTCATCATCACCTGCGCCGTCACCGGTTCCATCCACACGCCGACGATGTCGGAATACCTGCCGCTTGCGCCCGAGCAGATCGCCGAACAGGCGATCGAGGCCGCGAATGCGGGCGCGGCGATCCTTCATCTGCACGCCCGCGATCCGAAGGACGGGCGTCCCACCGCCGACCCGGCGGTGTTCCGCCAGTTCGTCCCGAGAATCGCCGCGGCCACCAGCGCGGTCATCAACATCACCACCGGCGGCAGCACCAAGATGACGCTGGAGGACCGCCTCGCCTATCCGCTGCTCGCCAAGCCGGAGATGTGCTCCTGCAACATGGGCTCGATGAACTTCTCCATCCACCCCGCCGCCAGGCGCATCAAGAGCTGGAAGTACGACTGGGAGAAACCCTACGTCGAGGGCACGGAGGACATCATCTTTCGCAACACCTTCCGCGACATCAAGAAGATCATGCAGGTGCTGGGCGAGGAACACGGCACCCGCTTCGAGTTCGAGTGCTACGACCTGGGTCACCTCTACAACCTCGCCTTCCTCATGGACGAAGGGCTGATCAGGCCGCCGGTATTCCTGCAGGCGATCTTCGGCATCCTCGGCGGCATGGGCCCGGACCCGGAGAACCTCGCCTACATCCGCATGAGCGCCGATCGCCTGATCGGGCGCCAGAACTACCGCTTCTCGGTACTCGGCGCCGGGCGCCACCAGATGTCGCTGCTCACCATGGGCGCGATCCTCGGCAGCCACGTGCGCGTGGGCCTCGAGGACAGCGTCTACCTCGGCAAGGGACAGATGGCCAGGACCAATGCCGAGCAGGTGCGCAAGATCCGCCGCATCCTGGAAGAGCTGTCGCTGGAGATCGCCTCGCCCGAGGAAGCGCGCCAGATGCTGGGGCTGAAGGGCGCGGACCAGTGCACGTTCTAGGCAGACCCTGAAGTACGCGGCGCCGCAGGACTCGGCAAGAATCGGGTGGCGGGCGGCGGATGCGCGGATTACGCTTGCCGCCATGAACGATCCCGCCGCTGGCACCACCTCCAGAGACTACCGGCGCATCGCGCGCGCGATCGCCTGGCTGCGCGAGCACGCCGCCGAGCAGCCCGACCTCGCGGCGGCGGCGCGCGCGCTGCACCTTTCCGAGCACCACTTCCAGCGCCTCTTTACCCGCTGGGCCGGGGTGAGTCCCAAGCGCTTCGTGCAGCTCCTCACCCTGGAATGGGCGAAAGCGCGGCTGGAGGGCTCGCCGAGCCTGTTCGATCTCTCGGCAGACGCGGGCCTGTCCGGCAGCGGGCGGCTGCACGACCTGTTCGTCGCGCTGGAGGCGGCCTCGCCCGGGGAGGTGCGTTCCGGCGGCGCCGGCCTGGAGATCCACCACGGCCTGCACGATTCGCCCTTCGGCCCGGTGCGCATCGCGGCCAGCGCGCGCGGCGTGTGCTCGGTGCAGTTTCCGACGGCATCGAACGAGGGCCTGGCGGCGCTGCGGCGCCAGTGGCCCGCCGCGAAGCTGATCCACGATCCTGCAGCGACCGCAGCGCTCGCGCACCGCATGTTCGGAGCGATCGCCGAACAGCCCGGCCGGCCGCTCGCCCTGGTCGTGAAGGGCACCAATTTCCAGGTCCAGGTGTGGCGCGCGCTGCTCGAGCTGTCGCCGGGCGCGCTCACCACCTACGGCCGTATCGCCGCGCGCATCGGCGCCCCGCGCGCCGCACGCGCCGTCGGCGCCGCGGTCGGCGCCAACCCGATCGCCTGGCTCATCCCCTGCCACCGCGTGATCCGGGAGTCGGGAGCGCTCGGCGGCTACCACTGGGGCGTCGAGCGCAAGACGGCGATGCTCGCCTGGGAGGCGGCGCGCACCCTTTGCGAATCCGCTGCGACCCCCTTGCAGGCAGGCGTGCATTGCGGCACGGCCGCCTTGAGCCGCGGCAAGATCGAGTAGACCGGACGGCACGACGGTGCCGCCGGGCGCCACGGCGCGCCCGCGGTATCATCGCGGGCGCCATGGATGAAACCCCGCACCCGCTGCAGCTCGAGGGCTTGCGCCGCATGACACCGGCGCAGAAGCTCGAGATGGTGTGCGCGCTCTACGAGGCCGGGATCCAGCTGCGCGTGGCCGGGCTTCGCACGACGCACCCCGACTGGCCCAGGGAGAAGCTGGAGTTCGAGGCGCGCCGGTCGCTGACCTATGCCGGTACCTAGCCCGCTCGCCCCGTTCATCGGCCCCCTGGAGCGGCTGGGGCTGCCCTACTGCATCACCGGGTCGGTCGCGGCCAGCATTTACGGCGAGCCGCGCCTCACCGCCGACATCGACATCGTGCTGCTGATCCGGATCACCGACATCCCGGCCCTGCGTACGGGGTTTCCGGAATCCGAGTACTACGTGCCGCCGGACGAAACCCTTGCGCTGGAGATGTCCCGAACGACCCGCGGCATGTTCAATCTCCTGCATCACGCGACGCAGTTCAAGGCCGACATCTACCTTGCCCTGCGCGACCCCCTGCATGCCTGGGCCCTCGAACATCGGCGGCGCATCGACTTCGATGAAAGCGGCGCCTGGATCGCGCCGCCGGAATACGTGATCCTTCGCAAGCTCGAGTTCTATCGGGAGGGCGGGCAGGACAAGCACCTGCGCGACATCCGCCACGTGCTGCGGGTGACCCCGGTGGACGCGGCGTTCCTGCGCCAGGAAGTGCAGCGGCTGGGATTGCAGGTGCAGTGGGGAGTCTGCAGCACCGAGCAGTAACCGCGGGCGAACGCCATCCGGCAGCATTCCCGGTAAGACGCGCAGGCGCGGTTGTACCCGTCACGTAAAGTACGCGACCCGTCAAGACCCCGGAATCACGCGCAATCACGTCCCCACCGACATCCCGGAACAACCGAGGGTAACCGCAGTCCCGACAATGGGCGCAGCCAGCGGGACTGCTCAATGTGGAGGTGGCGATGCCCCAGGGTCGCATCTCGGCGCTTTCGGCCATCGAGAATGCGGTGAAAGGTCTGATGCGCCTGCTCGAGGAAGGCGACAACGAACTCGCACTGCCGGCGCTCATCGGCCTGCAGCCACACCGGCCGGATCGCGGCGACGGTGCGGCTGCCGCATCGAGCGTGTGGGCTACCCTCCCGTCGCGTAACCCGCACGCGAGCGGCGGCGCTCGAACTCGAACTGACCCGCACGAGCGAGGATAGTGTCAGAATGCGGCTTGCGTTCGCTTCGGGTAGTCGCAACTTGTTCGAGCATCTGTTCAAGAAAGGGTCCGCCGCCGGCGACGAAGCGCAGGCCCCTCAGGCCCCTGCATCCGCTCCCGGTTCAGCATCCGGCACGGCCGAGCACGGCTCCGTGAACCGCCCCGGCGCCGAGGAGGTCCGGCTCTGGCGCGAGCGCATCGCCGCATCGAGCGAAGATGCGTCGCTGCTGCAGATCGCGCGCGAGGCGCCGGGCGTGGAGCTGAAGATCGAGGCGATCCAGGCGCTGCGGCAGGAGGCCTCCATGCGGCAGGCGATGCACGCCTTCCGCGAGGGGGACAAGCGCCTGTACCGCGCGGCCAGAACCTGCTGGCAGGCCGTGGTCGAGAAAGGCGAAGCGCACGCCGCAGCGCGCGCGCTCATCGCGCAGGCGCAGGCGCTGCTCGAACAGGCCCTGGTGCCCGCGAACCGGGTCGCGGAGATCGACCGCGAGTGGGCGGCGCTGAACCAGGCCTGCTTCGAGGCCGGCTCGCCCGAAGCCGAGCTGCCGGTGCGCTTCGCCGAGCTGCGCGCGCAGCTCGGCTCGCGGGTGCGCGCCCGGGGCGAGAGCGAGCAGGTGCTTACCCGGTGGCTCGCGACCTCGGACGAAGCGATGGGCGCGTTGCGCGCCGGCCTGCCGGGCGTCGCGCAGGGCGAGCTGCCGCCGGCGGAAGCCGAGGTCCCGGCCGCGCGCCTGCTCGCGCTCTTGAACGAGGCCCCGGACGCGAGCGATGCGCGCTGCGCACACAAGCTCGAGGACGCCAAGCGCGCACTCGCTCTCGCCTCCAGCGTCGCGCAGCGCGCGGGCTTTCTCGCCTCGCTGCCCGCGCCGGGCGCCGCCGGCGAGGCCGCCGAGAAGCAGGCGATCGAGCGCTGGCGGGGGTTTCCGGAAGTCTCCGAAGGCGAGCTGCACACCGTGCTCTCGCAACGCTTCGCCGACTGGCGCAACGCGAGCGAGCTGGCGAGGCAGCACACCCAGGACGCGCAGCGCGCGCATGAGCGCGAGCAGCGCAAAGAGCAGGAAGCACAGCGCTCGAGCGCGCTGCGGCGCGAAGTCGAAGCGGGCGAAGCAGCGCTCGCCGCGGGCAACCTCGCGGAACTCACCCGCCTGCTCGGCGTCATCGACGAGGCGCTCGCGCGCGGGCCGGCGAACGCCGGGCTCGCGCGGCGCATCGAGTTCCTGCACCGCGAGCACCAGAGACTGCGCGGCTGGCAGCGCTGGAGCGGCCGGCAGCAGCGCGAGGAGCTGGCGAACGAGGCGCGTGCCCTGGCCCAGGCCGCGGCCGGCGCGAAGCTCGCGATCCAGGCGCACGGCGAAGCCATCTCGAAGCTGCGCGATCGCTGGAAGGAGATCGACCGTCAGGGCGGGGCTTCCGAACAGGCCCTGTGGCGCGCCTTCGACGAAGCGCTCACCGCCGCCTACGCGCCGGTGGCGGCGCACCTGGAAAAGCAGAAGCTCGCGCGCCAGGAGAACCTCGAGGCGCGCAACCGCATCATCGCCACGCTCGCCGAGACGGCGGCGAAGTTCTTCCCCCCGGCGCCAGACCCCGCCGCCGAGGCGGCGCCGCGGGCCGCCGCGCCCGACTGGCGCGCCGTCGCCAGCGCGCTGGATGAAGCGCAGCTCGCCTGGCGCAAACTCGGGCCGCTCGAGCACACCGTGCCGCGCAAAGCGCTGCATGGGGAACACTCGGTGCTGGCGCGCCACGCGGCCGCGGTGCAGGCGCTGCAGGCGCCGCTCGATGGCGCCTGGGTCGAAGCGCGCGCGCAGCGCGAAAGGCTCATCGTTGCCGCCGGCGCGCTGGCAGGGCCCGGCGCCCAGGCGCGCGACCTGGTGGACAAGGTGCGCCGCCTCCAGGGCGAGTGGCAGGCCGCAGCCCGGGCGATGCCGCTGCCGCGGCGCGACGAGAACGCGCTGTGGATCCGCTTCAAGGCCGCCACCGACGCCCTGTTCGCGGCGCGCGAGGCGGCGCGGGCGGCCGCGGAGACGGCGCAGGCCGAGCAGTCGAAGGCGCGCGAGGAGATCATCGCTCGCCTGGACGAGAAAACGCGTTCGCTCGCCGGCGCCGCCGGCGCGCAGGAACTCAGGCGCGCCCTGGCCGAGGCCGATGCCGCCTGGCGCGCCTGCGCCCCGGTTCCGAAGCCGCTCGTGGCGAAGCTGGAGGCGCGCTATCGCGCCGCGCGCGACGCACTGTCACGGCGGCTGGAGGAACTCGCGCTGCAGGCTTCGCAGGCGCGCTTCGACGCGCTGCTGGCGGCGCTCGAGCTGTGCCGCGAGCGCGAGGCGGCGCGCGACGCCGACGCCGCGCTCGACCCGGAGCGCATCACCGCGTTCGAAGCACGCTGGAACGCGATCGAGCAGTTCCCCGAAGCGTGGAGGGCGAGGCTCGAGCCTCGCTTTCGCGAGACCGCTGCCGCCCCCGCGCCGGCCGCCACCGGCGCCAGGCGCGACAAGGGCGCTGCCGCACCCGCCGCCCTGCCCGAGATACTGCTCGCCCTGGAAAACGCCTGCGGCATCGATTCCCCGGCGGAGTTCCTCGCCGCGCGCCAGCACATGAAGCTGCGGGCGCTGAAGGACGCCATGGAGGGCCGCCAGGCCGCCGCGACCACGCCGGCGGACATCGAGCGCTGGCTGCTCGAGGCCGCCGCCGCCCCGCGCCCCGACGCGGTGTCGCGCGAGCGGCTGGAGAAGATCGTCGCCGCGGCGAAGCGGCGGCGGGTGGGATGAACGCCCGGGCGCTCGTCGCGCCGAGACGAGTCTGAATCAGGTCATCGGCTCGACGGGTTACCGGGGGCCCTGCCCGGCGCTGGAGGAAATGGAAGGGGCGATCCTGCGAGAAGGCGGGCAAGCGCAAGTGATCGCCCTCGACACCAGCGCGGTCGTGCACCAGTACCTCAATCCACCGGCTTGACGCCTGCCTTCTTCAACAGGCCGCCCCAGCGCTCGATCTCGGCCTTGAGGTGCGCCTGCGGCCCGGCGGGGGTGGCCATCTCGCGCGTGGTGGGCACCAGGCCCAGCCTGTCGAAGTTGGCGACCAGGTCCTTGTCTGCGATCGCCGCCTGCAGCGCGGCGGTCGGAGGGGTGGACGGAGGGACTACCCCCTGGTCCGAAAATCCGGCCAGCGTGCTGGATCATGACCGTCCGCCAGGGACCGGAGCGCCGTCGCCACGAGGGCACTGCGGCGAACGCGAATTGC
>JADLDQ010000035.1 GCA_020846575.1 Burkholderiales bacterium | reverse complement strand
TACCCGAGGAGCCGTTGACCAGCAGGTTTGGAATCCGCGTCGGCAGCGCGGTCGGCTCGTTCTCCTTGCCGTCGTAGTTGGGAACGAAGTCGACCGTTTCCTTCTCGATGTCGGCCAGAAGCTCCGACGCGAGCCGCGCGAGCCGGCACTCGGTGTAGCGGTAAGCGGCCGCGGAGTCCCCGTCGATGGAGCCGAAGTTGCCCTGGCCGTCGATCAGGGTGTAGCGCATCGAGAAGCCCTGCGCCATGCGCACCAGGGCCTCGTAGGTCGCGCTGTCGCCGTGCGGGTGGTACTTGCCCAGCACTTCGCCAACCACCCGTGCGCACTTGACGTAGGGCCGGTTCCAGACGTTGTTCGCCTCGTGCATCGCGTAGAGCACCCGGCGGTGGACCGGCTTCAGGCCGTCGCGCACGTCGGGAAGCGCGCGCCCGACGATCACGCTCATCGCGTAATCAAGGTAGGAACGCCGCATCTCCTCCTCGAGACTGACGGGCAGCGTCTCTTTGGCGAATTGCTCCATTCGGGGGATCGGACCGGCGCGAGCCGGAACGGCAAGGGGCGATGCGGTGCTCTCGGGGAAACGGCGAATTTTACCAGCTTCGATGCGAGCGAACCACACCTGCGGCGCTCGTGCGGTCCTGCGCGCGCGGCGCGCTCGGGCGCTGGTGTAAGATGCGCGGGCGCCGCGGAAACGCGGCGAGCGAACGACGCAACCGGCGGGCGATCAGGTTGCGCAGACGCACCGGCGCGAGCGGCCGCCGCCACTGTGCTTGCGCCGGCCCGCGCGCCCGCGGGGCGGCGCCCATGTCCCGCCGGACCACGTTCGCACCCCTGCAAGCCGGCCCATGGACGACGTCGATACCCTTATCAACGCGCGCTGGGTGATACCCGTCGAGCCCGGCGGCGCGGTGCTGCCCGCGCACAGCGTGGCGATCCGCGCAGACCGCATCGTCGCGCTCCTGCCGCAGTCCGAGGCGGCGGAGCGCTTCAACGCCGCGGCGGTATTCGATCTGGCCGACCACGCGCTGATCCCCGGCCTGGTGAACCTGCACACCCACGCGGCGATGAGCCTGATGCGCGGGCTCGCCGACGACCTGCCGCTGATGACCTGGCTGAAGCATCACATCTGGCCGGCCGAAGCGCGGCACGTGTCCCCCGGCTTCGTCTACGACGGGACTCTGCTCGCATGCGCGGAGATGCTGCGCGGTGGAATCACCTGCTTCAACGACATGTACTTCTACCCGGAGGAGGTGGCGCGCGCGGCGCTCGACGCGGGCATGCGCGCCGCCGTAGGCATCATCGCCATCGAGATGCCCACCCGCTACGCTTCCGACGCGCAGGACTACCTCGCCAAGGGGCTCTCGGCGCGGGACGCGTTCCGCGGCGAACCGCTGGTTTCCTTCTGCATGGCGCCGCACGCACCCTACACCGTGTCCGACCAGACCTTCAGGCGGGTGGTGACCATGGCGGAGGAGCTGGACCTGCCCATCCACACCCACCTGCACGAGACCCGCGAGGAGATCCAGTCCGGCGAGTCGACCCACAGCCTGCGCCCCCTGGCGCGCCTGCTGGAACTGGGCGTGCTCGGTCCACGCCTGATCGCCGCGCACGCAGTGCACCTCCTGGACTCGGAGATCGAACTGCTCGCGCGTCACGGCGCAAGCGTCGCTCACTGCCCCTCGTCGAACCTGAAGCTCGCCAGCGGCTTCGCGCAGGTCGCCAGGATGGAGCGTGCCGGTGTGGGTCTGGGACTGGGCACCGACGGGGCCGCGAGCAACAATCGCCTGGACATGTTCTGCGAGATGCGCATGGCCGCGCTCCTGGCCAAGGCGGTGGCCGGCGATGCCCAGGCCTTCCCGGCGGCCCGAGTGCTTCAGGCGGCGACCCTCGAGGGCGCCCGCGCGCTTGGCCTGGACCGGCTGAGCGGCTCGATCGTCCCCGGGAAATGGGCGGACCTCTGCGCGGTCGCGTTCAACGATCCAGCGCTGGCTCCTTGCTACGATCCGCTCTCGCACCTGGTGTACTGCGCCGGCAGAGAAAGCGTCTCGCACGTCTGGGTCGCGGGGCAGCTCCGGGTGGAGGAGAGAAACGTCACGGGACTCGAAATCCCCGCCTTGAACACGCGGGCACGCTTGTGGCAAAATAAGTTGGTTGAAGAAACAAAAGCTTAAATAACAGACGGGCAGGTGTTTTCAAAGGGGAGCGCGCCGCGGGGCTGGTGTGCCGAACTTCGATGGCGACGAGGCATGATGCAAATCCTTCGGGAAACCGACTGACAAATTGAAAGGACGCAAATGTATAAGAACATGAGCACTGGAGGGGCACTGCTGGCGGTCGCTGCGGTAGCGCTGACCTCGGGTTCGACGGCCGCTCTGGCCCAGGCGCAGGGAGTTTCGGGCTACGTGCAGGACTCGAGCCGCGCCTATGTGCGCGCGTTGAACGCCGGTGTGTGCGTGCGTACCGGCTACTGGACGCCATCCATGGCCGTGTTCGAGTGCGATCCCGATCTGGTGCCCAAGCCAGCGCCTGCGCCTGCGAAGCCCGCGCCCGTAACCAAGCCCGCGCCGGCCGCGCCGGCTAAGCCCGCTGCGCCGTTCAAACCGGCTCCGTTCACGCCGGCCACGCCCGGCAAGCCCAAGCCGCCCGCGGCCGCGGTCAAACCCGTGGTCGAGAAGGTCACGCTGCAGTCGGATGCGTTGTTCGACTTCGACAAGGCGGTGATCCGCAAGGACGCGCAATCCACGCTCGACGGCCTTGTCGCCAAGATGAAGGGCGTCAACCTGGAAGTGGTGATCGCCGTGGGGCATGCGGACCGCATCGGCAGCGACGCCTATAACATGCGGCTGTCGACGCGGCGCGCGGAGGCGGTGAAGGCCTACCTGGTGGGCAAGGGCATCCCGGCCAACCGTATCTACACCGAGGGCAAAGGCGAACGCCAGCCGGTGAAGAACTGCGGCCCGATGGCGGCCAAGGAACTGATCGCCTGCCTGCAGCCGAACCGCCGCGTCGAAGTCGAGGTGGTCGGCACGCGCCAGCGCTGATCGCTCCGGCCTGCGGAAAAGCCCTGCCTCGGCAGGGCTTTTTTGTTTGTGCACGCGCGATGGCCCGCTGCGCGCGAGGCGAAGCGCAGCCCTCGCTGGCATGGGAATATGCTGGAGGGGACCCCGCTCTGCTTCGGATCCTGGTCTGGAGACCGCGATATGAACGTCGACCCCCTGGAGCTGCAGAAATTCGGTGCGCTCGCCCATCGCTGGTGGGATCCCGCGGGCGAGTTCGCCCCCTTGCACCAGATCAACCCGCTGCGGCTCGCCTGGATCGAGCGGAGCGCCGCCCTGGCGGACCGGCGTGTGCTGGACGTGGGCTGCGGCGGCGGCATCCTCGCCGAAGCCATGGCCGCACGGGGCGCTCGGGTCAAGGGAATCGACCTGTCGGACAGACCCCTTGCCGTGGCGCGGCTGCACCTCCTGGAGTCCCGCCTGCCGGTCGAATACGAGAAGATCGCGGCCGAGGATCTGGCCGTGCGAACTCCCGCCGGGTTCGAGGTCCTCACCTGCATGGAGATGCTGGAGCACGTCCCGGACCCGGCGCAGACCGTGGTTGCCTGCGCGGCCCTCGCCGCGCCCGGGGGTCGGCTGTTTTTTTCTACCATCAACCGCAACCTGAAGTCCTACCTCTTCGCGATCATCGGCGCGGAGTACGTCCTGAAGCTCCTGCCACACGGAACGCATGACTACGCGCGCTTCATAAGACCCGCCGAACTCTCGCGCATCTGCCGCCGAGCGGGGCTCGAGGTGCGCGAAATCGCGGGTATGTCCTACAACCCCTTCAGCAAGTCCTACTCACTCGGCGCGGACGTCAGCGTCAACTACCTGCTGCACGCCTGCAAGCCGCAATGAGCGCCGCGCTGCCCCGCAATGCGATGCCCGCCGCCGGGATCAGAGCCGTCCTGTTCGACCTGGACGGCACCCTGGCCGATACCGCCCCCGACCTCGCCGGAGCTCTGGATCGGCTGCTCGCCGAGGAAGGCCGCCCGCCCCTGCCCTTCGAGAGAGCGCGGGCGGCCGCCTCGGCGGGGGCACCGGGCCTGATCGGCGCCGGCTTCGGGATAGCGCCCGGCGAAGTGCGCTTCGAGGGGCTGCGCACGCGCTTTCTGGATCTTTATGCCGCGTCGATCTGTGTGCGCACGCGGCTATTCGACGGCATGCCGGGGGTGATCGATACCCTTGAGCAGTGCGCGCTGCCGTGGGGCATCGTGACCAACAAGGCGGCACGCTTCACCGTGCCGCTGGCCCGTGCGCTCGCGCTCACGGCGCGCTCGGCGTGCCTGGTGAGCGGCGATACCACGCCGCGCCTGAAACCGGCCCCCGACTCCCTCTTGCACGCCGCGCGGCTGCTCGACCTCGCGCCCGGCGAGTGCCTGTACGTCGGCGACGACCTGCGCGACGTGCAGGCGGCGCGCGCCGCGGGCATGGCGGTGCTCGCCGCGGGATGGGGCTACCTCGACGGCAGCGACCCGTCCGCCTGGGGTGCGGACGCGGTGCTTTCCCACCCGTCCCAGGTCTTGAAATTCCTGGGCATCGCACCATCTGTGGGATAATCGAAAGCGATTCCGGGGCCGACCTGGTTTCGACGTGGGTTGCGAAACAGTTCAGTGCATACCGAGGCCCAGCCACCTCGTAAATCCAACTGGAAACCTACAAACGCCAACGACGAGCGTTTCGCTCTAGCCGCCTAACACCGGCTGGACCCTGCACCGGTCTGCTCATGGGCCGGATCGGCGCGAGCCGATGGCAGGGTCATTTCCATGAGCTAAGGGTGGCCCCTGCCGCGAGGGTCTTCCACGAAAATCCAGCGGATCGTCGTCTGCCAGCCTGCCGGTTGGCGTGCAGACGGTCAGAGCAAACAACCTGGCTAAGTATGTAGGACTGGCTGCGGAGTGCTTGCGGACGCGGGTTCGATTCCCGCCGGCTCCACCAGATACCCCCATCCGAAGCGATCCAACGGCGTCTGAGAAGGCGCCGTTTTCTTTTCCTGTTCGCTTTCTTCCCTTCTCGAATCTTCCCTTGCTGTGTCAGCCCGGCCGATGCACGTTACGCATCGCCCTTCGGGGAACGGGACAAGCTTCACCCGAACCCTGCTGCTCGCAAGAGCAGCAGAACCGACGTGGTCTCCCGAGAACCGGTGGCCTCAAGGCCTGAAGACATGGAGCAGTCGAGCTTCACCGTCCGGACTGCAGGGTCCGGACTCCGCGTATCGATCGCGGCGGGCCGCAGCGCATCACTGCCTGCGCCAGCCAATGCCGGTTGTACCGGGCAGTCGCACTACTGCGCCAGCAGCGCAGTGCTGCGGCAGCGATCCTGCGGCGGTGAGCAGCGTCACTGCCGGTTCACCGGTAGTGACGCTGCGCGCAGAGCCAGCAACGGCGCGGGTTTCTAGCCGATTTGGCACGTGACGCAACCGCGTGATGAGCCTACTGGCGCATCACACTTACAGCCCCGCAACGCAGTTCGTCCACGGGAGTGGTGTCCCGTGCTCCTCGTAGATTCCGGCACGCTCAAGGCGTCCGGGACGAGCAGAAACACTGACCAGACAGGCAGCACACACCAGCAACATCGCAACGGCAAGGCGGCAGCAGGACTCGACGAATCGGACCAGGAGACAACAACAGGAGACAGATCGACTGCACAGGGACGACCAGTTAGCGACAGAAGGACTGCAAACCGACCGCGGGCCTGCGCCGTTTTTGCACGGTGACGGGCGCGCGGCGCCTCTCACGTGCGCGAGGCGCCCGGCCCGGTGGGAAAACGCCCTTGCGGATCGCCCGCAGGAGATGGGGCGACCAAGTGGCCAAGGACCGGCCGGCGTGACCGAACCTGCCAAAGCGGCCAAATTGCCACGATTGGAGACGCCATGAACCTGTCCGACATACGCGAAGTCAGCCGTCGGCCTCTTGGGGCTCACCCGGCCAGCACAATGGGCATTATGAGCATCGCTGCGACCGGCAGACGGCTCGGCTCGCTCCCTCTCTCCAGTCACGATCCGGGGTGGACCCGAGCGTTTCCCAGAGCCTGCGCCTCCGTGTGCTACTATCTAGCTAGCTAGTTACGGACGCAGCCCATGGACGTGGGAATCTACGAGGCCAAGTCGAAGCTGTCGCAGCTGGTGGAAAAGGTCGAAGCGGGCGAGGAGGTGATCCTCACGCGCAGGGGACGGCCGGTCGCGAAGATCGTCACGGTAAAGCCCGCGCACAGGCAAAGCCGCACGCTGCTGCTGCAGGAGATCCGGGCCTTGTCGCGCAGGGTACGGATTCCGAAGCACGTCTCGCTGCGGGAGATCATCGCCGAAGGCCGCGACTGAGTGCCGTTCGTCGCCGACAACTCGGTCGTCATCGCCTGGTTCTCGCGCAGCCAGGCGAGCACCTACACGGACCGGTGCTACGAGCGGCTCGAAAAGGACGAAGTGATCGTCCCCTCGGTCTGGCCCTATGAATTTGCGAACGCGCTGGCCGTGCTGGAGCGCAGGAAGCTGCTGAGCGCGGGTCTCGCCGACGAGATCCTGGCAGGCGCGGCGCGTCTCGTCACCCGCATCGACTCGCCTCCGGCAGCGCCCGCTTTGCTTCTCGCATTCGCGCGCCGACACGGACTCTCCGCCTATGACGCGGCGTATCTGGAACTCGCCC
>JADLDQ010000415.1 GCA_020846575.1 Burkholderiales bacterium | reverse complement strand
TGTGTTATCTAACATAGCAGCCAATTTGTTGTCAGTTTAGGCAAAATTGTCAGTCAGTGAAGCAACTGTTACTTCCTTATTTTTAGCTCAACACTTCTCAAAAATTTAAATGGCCTTTTAAAAAGTATTTCTCATTGGGTACAATTTTAGCATTCCTCTGTATTGTTTACTTGCCTTAGTACAGCATCAGCTCGGATACTTAAGTTTGTTGTGTGTTTTTTGTTTCTTGCCTATCACTTTTTAAACAATAATTTTTCATTTCTCATGCTTAATCTCTTTAAGCGCTGAGTTACATAAGGCTGTCTCCATTTTCGTTTTCAACAGAAACGAGCTCTAAAAGCATTGAGGAATGCTAAGTGGCGGCGTGGCGTTCTTGCCAGGAAAGCTGAGGCAAAAACTCTTCAAAAACAACAAATACTGATGCAACAGGCGCAGCAGGTACTCAGTCAACGGCGATGGCGCAACTCATCATCGTGCAATGACAGTAGTGAGGAAGATGGCCCAGCGGTTGATCAGCTCGAAATGGAATCAACAATAAATGTAGAAGTGCAAAGTGCAGTGGTCGACATTAGCAGTAGCGATTCTGATGCTTTGGAAGAGCAGGATTTTGAGCCAGATGTTGAGTTGAGTTTAACTGAGAAATTGCGCTTATGGGTTAATGAAAACAGGGTCAGTCAAACGGCAACGAATCGGCTGTTGAAGCTTCTCGTTCAATATCATCCAGAGCTTCCTCGCCATCAGCGTACATTGCTTCGAACTGCAACCGACATCGATGTTGACAAAGTTGCTGGTGGTGACTTTTCATACCTGTCTTTGCGCCGAGTATTGCCAGCTGTCTTGAAGAAGGCTAGAGTGACTGCCCTGCGATTGCATGACAGCAATAATGAGGTGAAGATTCAATTCAATGTAGATGGGGTGCCTGTGTTCAACAGTGTCAACTACAGCATGTGGCCCATATTGGGTGCTGTAGTTTCGCCGTTTAAGTCAAAGGTCTTCACTGTTGCGGTATATGGAGGAAGCTCTAAACCAGATGATTTCAACAAATACATGCAACCACTAGT
>JADLDQ010000034.1 GCA_020846575.1 Burkholderiales bacterium | reverse complement strand
TGAACAGCAGGATGTCGCGCCCCTCGTCCCGGAAGCGCTCGGCCATGGTGAGCCCGGTGAGCCCCACGCGCAGGCGGTTGCCCGGCGGTTCGTTCATCTGACCGAACACCATCGCCACCTTGTCGAGGACGTTCGACTCCTTCATCTCGTGGTAGAAGTCGTTGCCCTCGCGGGTGCGCTCTCCCACTCCGGCAAACACCGACAGACCGGCGTGCTGCTTCGCGATGTTGTTGATCAGCTCCATCATGTTGACGGTCTTGCCCACGCCGGCGCCGCCGAACAGACCGATCTTCCCGCCCTTGGCGAACGGGCAGATGAGGTCGATGACCTTGATGCCGGTCTCCAGCAGCTCGACCGACGGGCTCAACTCGTCGAACTTGGGAGCGGCCTGGTGGATCGAGCGGCGCTCCTCGGTGCCGATCGGGCCCGCTTCGTCGATCGGGCGTCCGAGCACGTCCATGATGCGCCCGAGCGTCGCCTCTCCGACCGGCACCGAGATCGGCTGGCCGCTGTTCGCGACCTTCATGCCGCGGCGCAGCCCGTCGGAGGAGCCCAGAGCGATGGTCCGCACCACGCCGTCGCCGAGCTGCTGCTCGACCTCGAAAGTGAGTCCTTTCTCGGCGAGCGGGTTGCTCGCGTCGTCCTCCAGGACCAGCGCGTCGTAGACCCGCGGCATCGCCTCGCGCGGAAACTCGATGTCGATCACCGCGCCGATGCACTGGACGATGGTGCCGTGTGCTTGTGCCATTCGCTTCGCCTTTCAATCGCAGATTTCCCGCGCCGCGTCACGGCGCAGGCATCTCAAACGTCCCCCGTCGTGCGCGCCCGTGCCGGCAGGGCGGCGCCCGCTCTCAGACCGCGGCCGCACCGCCGACGATCTCCGACAGCTCCTTGGTGATCGCCGCCTGGCGCGACTTGTTGTAGACCAGCGTGAGTTCGTCGATCACGTTCGCCGCGTTGTCCGATGCCGCCTTCATCGCCACCATGCGCGCGGACTGCTCCGAGGCCATGTTCTCCGACAGCGCCTGATAGATGAGCGCCTCGACGTAGCGGGTGAGCACCTGGTCGAGCACCGCGCGCGCCTCGGGTTCGTAGATGTAGTCCCAGGCACCCTCCGGCGAGCCCAGCCGCTCGCCCGAGAGCGGCAGCAGCTGCTCCATCACCGGCTCCTGCTTCATGGTGTTGATGAAGCGCGTGTAAAACAGGATCACCCGGTCGAAACGGTCCTGGGTGTAGCCGTCCAGCATCACCTTGATGGCGCCGATCAGCCGCTCCATCTGCGGCCGGTCGCCCAGCTGCACCACGTGCGAGACCACGGTCAGGCCCAGCCGCTGCATGAACCCCAGGCCCTTGTTGCCGATGCAGCACACCTCGAACTCCTCGCCCTCGGCCTGCCATTGCCTGACCTGCTGCAGCGCCAGGCGCTGCACGTTGGTGTTGAGCCCGCCGCACAACCCTTTGTCGGTGGTGATCATGATGATGCCGATGCGCTTGACCGTGTCGCGCGCCACCAGGAACGGGTGGCGGTACTCGGGGTTGGCGTGCGAGATGTGCGCCGCGACGTTCCTAATCTTCTCACCGTAGGGCCGCGCGGCGCGCATGCGCTCCTGCGCCTTCCTCATCTTGGAGGCGGCGACCATCTCCATCGCCTTGGTGATCTTGCGCGTGTTCTGCACGCTCTTGATCTTGGTCCTGATTTCCTTGGATCCCGGCATGCCTTTGTCCCCGGACGCTTTCCCCGGCGGGCGTTGAACGGCGCGAAACGCCCGTTCCAACTCCCGCAGTCATCCCGCCATCGCCCGCGATGGCGGGATGAGCGCTAATAAGCGGCGTTCGCTTTCCAGTCCTTCACCGCCTCGTGCAGCAGCTTCTCGTCGTCGCCCTTCAGATCCTTCTCGGATTCCATGCGGTTCATCAGGTCGGCGTACTTCGACCTGCAGTGATCGCGCAGCGAGCGTTCCGCGGCAAGCGCCTTCTTCACCTCGACGTCGTCGAAGTAACCGTTGTTGACCGCGAACAGGGTGAGCGCCATCTCGGCGACCTGCAGCGGCTGGTACTGTGGCTGCTTCATCAGCTCGGTGACCATCCGCCCGCGCTCCAGCTGCTTGCGGGTGGCGTCGTCCAGATCGCTCGCGAACTGGGCGAAAGCCGCCAGCTCCCGGTATTGGGCGAGCGCCAGACGCACGCCCGCGCCCACGTCCCGGCGCTTCATGATGCGCGTCTGCGCCGCGCCCCCGACACGCGAGACCGAGATGCCGGCGTTGATCGCAGGGCGTATGCCCGCGTTGAACAGGTCGGTCTCCAGGAAGATCTGCCCGTCGGTGATCGAGATGACGTTGGTCGGGACGAACGCGGACACGTCGCCCGCCTGGGTCTCGATCACCGGCAGCGCCGTGAGCGAACCGGTCCTGCCCTTCACCTCGCCCCTGGTGAAGCGCTCCACCCAGCCTTCCGAGACGCGCGCGGCGCGCTCCAGCAGCCGCGAGTGCAGGTAGAACACGTCCCCGGGATAGGCTTCGCGCCCCGGCGGGCGGCGCAGCAGCAGCGAGATCTGCCGGTACGCCCATGCCTGCTTGGTGAGGTCGTCGTAGATGGCGAGGCAGTCCTGCCCGCGGTCGCGGAAGTACTCGCCCATGGTGGAGCCGGCATAGGGCGCGATGTACTGCATCGCGGCGGAGTCGGAGGCCGAGGCCGCCACCACGATGGTGTAGGCCATCGCCCCGTGCTCCTCGAGCTTCCTCACGACGTTGGCGATGGTGGAGGCCTTCTGCCCTATCGCCACGTAGATGCAGTAGAGGTCCTTGCCCTTCTGGTTGATGATGGTGTCCACCGCCACCGCGGTCTTTCCGGTCTGGCGGTCGCCGATGATCAGCTCGCGCTGGCCGCGACCGATCGGCACCATGGCGTCGATCGACTTGAGGCCCGTCTGCACCGGCTGCGAGACCGACTTCCTCCAGATCACGCCCGGGGCCACCTTCTCGATCACGTCGCTCGCCTTGGCGTCGACGGGCCCCTTGCCGTCGATCGGCTGGCCGAGCGAGTTCACCACCCGCCCGATCAGTTCCATGCCGATCGGCACCTCCAGGATCCTGCCGGTGCACTTGACCGGGTTGCCCTCGGTGATGTGTTCGTACTCGCCCAGCACCACCGCACCGACCGAATCGCGCTCCAGGTTGAGCGCCAGGCCGAAGGTGTTGCCGGGAAACTCGAGCATCTCCCCCTGCATGACGTTGGACAGGCCGTGAACCCGACAGATGCCGTCGGTCACCGACACCACGGTGCCCTGGGTGCGCACGTCCGCGGCAAGGGTGAGATTCTGGATCCGGGTGCGGATCAGCTCGCTGATTTCGGAGGGTTTCAGCTGTTGCATGGCGGTTCCGATGGTTGAATGGGATGCTTGCGCCGCCGCAGACGGCGCCCTCTCGTCCTTTGCGGCGTCAGGCCGCCGCCAGCCCGGCGGCCATGGCCGCGAGCTTGCCGCGCACCGAGCCGTCGATCACCAGGTCGCCCACGGTGATCCTCGCGCCACCGATCAGTTCCGGGACGACGCTCACCTGGGCGCGCACCTTGCGCGCGAAGCGGCGCTCCAGCCCGGCGACGATGTCGGCCAGCTGCATTTCGTTCAGCTCGAAGGCGGACTCCAGCGTCGCATCGACGATCGTCTCGCGCTCGGCCTTGAGCCGCTCGAACTGCTCGCGGATGAAACCGAGCGCTTCCAGCCGCTTGTTCTCTGCGAGCACCGCCAGGAAGTTGCGCAGCCCGGCCGCTTCGCCGGCCGTCCCGGAGGACCCGCCGGCAACCACCGCCATCAGCAGTTCCACGCGCTGGGAATCGGTGACCTGCGGATTGCCGATCAACTTGCGCACCTGGTCCTCGGCCGCGGCCTGCGCCAGGCGCCCGAGCGCGGCCGACCAGGTCTCCAGCGTTCCCGACCGGTCGGCGAGGCCGAACGCGGCCTCCGCATAGGGACGCGCGATGGTGGCGATTTCAGCCATGGCCGGGCTTCAGATCTGGGTTCTCAGCCGCGCAAGCAGGTCGGCGTGCGCGCTGCGATCGACCTCGCGCTGAAGGATCTTCTCGGCACCGGCCACCGCCAGCGCGGCGACCTGCTCGCGCAGCGCCTCGAGTGCCCGCGCCACTTCCTGCTCGATCTCGGCCAGGGCGGCCGCCTTCTCGCGAATGCCTTCCTCGCGCGCGGCGAGCTTCGCCTCGTCGATCAGCTCGGCGACGCGCTTCTCGGCCTGCGCCAGGATGTCGGCTGCGCGGCCGCGCGCCTCGCCCAGGGTCTGCTCGGCCTGGCGCGCGGAAACTTCCAGCGACTTGCGCCCCTGCTCGGCGGCGGCCAGGCCGTCGGCGATGTTCTTCTGCCGGGTCTCGATCGCCCGGAGCATGTACGGCCAGATGATCGCCTTGGTGAACCAGATGAACAGCGCGAACATCACCGCCTGGGCGATGAGCGTGAGGTTGAAATTCAGATCGGCTCCGTCTTGGAACTGCGGCGAGATCGTGGCGCAACGCCGGCGCGGGCCGCTCCGGCCCGCCGCGTGTACCGCTTACCCGAGCGCCCCCAGCAGCGGATTGGCGACGGCGAAGAACAGCGCGATCCCCAGGCCGATGATGAAGGACGCGTCGATCAGGCCCAGCAGCAGGAACACCTTGCCCTGCAGCGTCGGAATCATCTCGGGCTGGCGCGCCGCTCCCTCGAGGAAGCGCCCGCACATGATCCCGATACCGACACAGGCCCCCAGCGCCCCCAGGCCCACCATCAGACCGATTCCCACGCTGGTGTAGGCCTGGATCATTCCCAGCAACTGCAGTTTTTCCATGGTGTTTTCCTTTCAGATTCTCGAAACGCGAACCGCTTGTGCGCCGCGCCTCAATGACCCTCCTGGGCCATCGAGATGTACACGACCGTCAGCATCATGAAGATATAGGCCTGCAGCAGCACGATCAGGATGTGGAAGATCGCCCAGCCCAGACCCAGGACCACGCCGAAGACGGTGCCGGCCCAGTGGGCCGCGGCCAGCATCCACAGCAGGAGGAAGATGATCTCGCCCGCGTACATGTTCCCGTACAGCCGCATCGAGTGCGACAGCGGCTTGGACACGTACTCGACCAGGTTGAAGGCGAGATTGGCGGGCCACAGGAGCGGGTTGGAGCCGAAGGGCGCGCAGAACAGTTCGTGGATCCAGCCGCCGAGGCCCTTGGCCGAGATCGCGTGGAAGATCATCAGCAGCCACACCGACAGCGCCAGCGCGAAGGTGACGTTGATGTCCGCGGTCGGCACCGGGCGAAAAGCGTGCAGCCGCAGCACGCCCTCGGTGAGCAGCCCGATCCAGTCCACGGGGAGGAAATCCATCGAGTTCATCAACACGGTCCAGACGAACACGGTGAGCGCGAGCGGCGCGAGGAAGCGGTTGCGGTTGCCGTGGAACACGCCCCGGACCTGGTCGTCGATGAAGTCGAACAGCAGCTCGACGAAGGCCTGGCGCTTGCCCGGAACGCCCGAGGTCGCGCCGCGCACCACCCACCACAGAAAGCCCAGCCCCACGACACCCATGAGGGCGCCGGTGGCGACCGAGTCCACGTTCAGAGTCCAGAAGCCGCCGCCCTCGGCGGGCGCCTGAAGGAAGCTGAGGTGGTGCGCGATGTAGGACGAGGGGGTGAGCGCTGCGCCGGAAGCCATGTTGTCCGCTATTGACGAATTCGATTCTCGAGGAGCATTCCCTCGCGCACTACAGGGCCCGCGAAACCCCCACGCGCGGCGGGTCCACCCGGTCGCCCTTCATGGGCTCTGCGGCCCGCTCCAGGACGCCGCTGGCGGCGGCCGGTCTCCGCGCGTGCGTGTGGTTCGCCGCAGCGACGCACGCGCTCTGGCTCTCGGAACCCGGGGGTTCAAGGTGGGTCGTGACCCCTTTTGCATCAACCGGCTAGGCCTTTGTCCAGGTTACCGCCAGGGTGGACGCGGCAACGGTCACGAGAAACGTCCCGATCAGCGCCACCGCCAGCACGCCCTTGTAGATCGCCAGCACCAGCCACAGGAGAGCCACCATGAGGACGATCTTGACCGCCTCGGCCCGCAGCGCTCCGTGCAGCGCCTCGCCTGCGGACCTCGACCTCGCCCTGGACGCCACCGCCACGAACCCCAGGATCGACACGATCCCGACCGCGCCGCCCAGGCCGGCCGACACGGCCCCGTGGTAGCCCGCCAACCACCCTGCCAGCAGCGCCGCGACGGCCGTAAGTAACGCCTGCAGCCCGACGACCGGGCGAAACCTGAGCCACACGCCGAGGGTCCGATGCCGCAAAAAACCGCAGGATTCTAGGCAATTGCGAACCGTGCGTCAAACCAGGACGCGGGCTGGCCGCGCCCGCGCGTTCGACGCCGCTACAGCGGGTAGACGAGAGACTCCGGCGCCAAGTCCGAGTCGAGCACGCACAGCTTCTCGGCGAAATGCAGCCTGCCGTCCGAAATCGCGATGCGGTCCTGAAAGGTACCCGAGACGAAGTACTCCGTCCTTTGTTCCGGATAGGTGCGCAGCACCTGGAAGTTCGCGTGGATGCGCAGTTCCTCCGGCGAGGGCGCCTGCACGCGGAAATTGGCGATGTAGTGGCGCTGGGCGTGTGGCTCGAAGTCCTCGGATCGCCCGATGGCGACGATACGGTCGCGCATGGCGGTCTTTCCGCCGATATTGACCAGGTCCTCGGCCGGCCCCAGTCGCAGGCCGCGGCGCGTGGTCACGCGATACACGCAAGCGTCCACGAAGAAGTCCGGCCAGTGCAGCAGTCGTCCGCCGTCCAGGCACTCGGCGTAGCGGAAATAGAACTCCTGGACGTCGAGCCGCAGTTCTGCCGTCAGGATGGAGGGTTCCAGGGTGGCCATGGTTCGAGAGGCGGCGCGCCCGGCCAGCGGTCTTATCCGGCGGGTGCAGCGTTACCCGGCGAAGGACTACCCGCCCCGACTACCCGGCGCGCGCGGCGCAGTATACGCTGCGAGGCGCATGCGCCGCCACCTGTTCATGATCGCGCCGATGGTGCTTGTCGCTGCGCTCCTTGGCTGCTTCGCCGAGCTCGACTGGCGCGAGCTGCGTTCGGCCGCGGGCGGCTTCTCGGTCCTCTTCCCGGCGCGCCCGCTCGAGGCGTCGCGACCTGTCGCCGGCGCCGTGGAGGCGGTGATGCACCAGTGGTCCTGCAAGGCCGCCGGATCGGTCTGGGCGGTGGCTTACCTCGACCTCACCGAGTCAGCACGGCGCGCCCCCGCGCAGGCGGTCATCCGGCTGCGCGACGCGCTGCTCGCCAATATCGACGGCCGCGTCCTCGCGGAGCGCGCGCTGCGGCTTGAGGATGCCGCTGGCGTGGAAACACGGGCGCGCGGGCGCAGCGCCGGCGCGGAGGTGGAGTTGAACGTGCGCATCCTCGCGCGCGGTCGCAGGTTGTACCAGCTCGCGGTGCTCGGCGCGCCGGGCGCCGCCGGCGAAGAGGGCCTGCGGACCTTCTTCGATTCCTTCCGGCTGCTCGCAACGCCGCCGTAGCCAAGACCGCCGCGCGCGTTCACGCGCGGGCGTCCGTGCGAAAAGCGCGGCGCTTCAGTCGTGCTCGACCCGCTCCACCGCCTCGCGCGCGGCCCCGTCGTCCTCCAGCACCCGCTGCGCAGCAGCCACGAGCGCAGCCGCGCCCGGCTCGCCGAGCAGCGGCGCGAGCACGCGGGAGAACTTGCGCCGCAGCGCGCCCCCGTCCAGCGGCAGCCCGGGATCGCCGGGCGCCTCCAGCACCAGCTTTTCGTGGACCCCCGCCGCGCTCCTGACGACCACGCGCGCCGGCCAGCGCAGCGGGAAATGGCGCGACAGATCACCGTCCGCCTGCACGCTCACCTTGTCGATGAAGGCGCGCATCTCGCGCGGAATTTCACCCTCGGACGGTGTCAACCGGAACTGCTCCTCGGGTGCGAGCGCGGCGGCGGCGAGCTGGTACGGAACGCTGGTGATGAACGACGATCGGTCGCCCGGCACGATCCCGTGATTGACCATGCGAAGGTAGGGCGGCGGCACGAACACTTCAACCGCCCGGATTGCGGACAGCGCCGCGCCCTCGCCCAGGATGCACTTCAGCCCGTGGCAGGCGGCGATGGTCTGCTTGGCGGCGCACCAGGGCTTGAACGAGACTTCTCCGAGTACCGAGTCCGTGTCCGTGTCCCGCCCGATCGGCGCGAGGTCGGGCTTGATCGCCAATACCGAGGGGAAGAACGGACCCTCGAGCAGCCCGGTGTCGGCCGTGAATCCCGCCTGCGCGACGCGGGCGGCGAAAGCGCCGCTGCGCGCCGCGTGTCCCATCGCGATCCAGCGCGAGATGAGCGATCCGCTCTGGTGGCCCACCCCCGGCGCGGAAAGCGACAAGGCGAGCGCCAGCGCGTGCGCCGCGCGCTCGCCGTCCAGCCCCAGGATGCGGGCGGCCGCCGCAGCCACGCCGAAGGAAGCCGCAAAGTACGTCGGCCAGATGCCGCGGTACAGGATCGTCGGGCCGTCGAGCGCCAGCCCCAAGCGCACCATCGCCTCGTAGCCGTCGAGGATGGATTGCGCCAGGGTCGCGCGCGATGCGCCGTGCGCCTGCGCCAGCGTGAGCGCGGCCGGTACGATCACGGCCCCGGGCGTGGTGCACGAGGCGAGGTGAATGTCGTCGATCTCGCTCAGCCGCGCCAGCGCGCAGCGCGAGAGAATCCGCTCCAGCGTGCCTTCGCCCGCGTCGGGCGACGCCTGGAACGCCACGATGGCGCGCCCCTCCGGCGAACGGCGTCCGGCCGCCCAGGCGCAGATCGCATCGGCCGCGTGCAGGCGAAGTAACTCGAGGGTGGCTGCGCAAGGACTGCGCCCCGGTTCCCGTGCAAGGTAGGCGCCGAAGCGTTCAAGCGCGGTCATGGGTGAGGTTCACGATGAATCGGGCTTGTTCCGGGGCCGCCGCACCGCGTCACGCCAGGCACCGGAGCGCTTCGCAGCCGCAGTCGTCCTCCGGGATCATGGTCGCGACGCTGCCGCGCGTGCGCCGGGCAACGCGCCCGCGCGCAACGCCTGCGCGCCGCGGGCGGCGCGGGCTTACCCCCGGGGGCTGGCTAGCGCTTGATCGGATCGTTCGTGTCGGGGTTCTGAAACGAGAACGCCTCGACGTAGGACGGCCGCGCCTGGATACGCTGCCACCACTCGGCGATCCGCGGCCGGCGCGCCGCCGCAACCATCTCGGGCCGTGCCAGGACCTCGATGCGGTTGATCATCGGCGCCATCGCCGCGTCAGCAAGCGAAAACTCCCGGCCCGCGAGCCACGGACCGTCCGCCAGCCTTCCTTCCATCTGGGAGAGCATGTAGTCGAGCTTGGCGTAAGCCTCCTCTTCCTCGCCTTGCGACACGCCGACTTGCAGCCTCTGCTTGAGCCGCAGCGCGATCGCGGGGTTGGGACAGCGCTCGGCCGCAGCCAGCTGCTCCTCGCGCGAATACAGCTTGTCCATGCGCTTGGCGTGGCGCAGATTGTGAGAGCAGGTGTTGACGTTCCAGTGCGCCAGCTCTTCGGAGTTGTAGACCCACAAGCGCATCAGCGCGCGGGCGTAAAGATCGTCCGGTCGCAGTTTCACCTGCGGGAAATTGTCCTCGAGATATTCCAGGATAACGTTCGATTCGATCAGGACGCGGCCGTCGTGATCGAGGGTGGGCACCACGGCCTTAGGATTGAGCGCGGTATACCAGGGCTCGTAGTTCTCGAACCTGAAGATATCGACGTGGTGGCTCTGCCAGGCGATACCCTTTTCCGCGAGGCACATGCGTACCTTCTGCGAGCAGACCGAACTCCAATAGTGATACAGCTTCAGCATCGTCGACCTCGTCGGATGAAAACACCCTGCCACGCACCCGACCCCTGCGCCGAGGGAGCGGAATCCTCGACAAGGAGCAACAGTGTCCGGCAGCACCAACGAATGCAGGCTACCACGCGCGATTCCCAGCGTCCACCGGGCAAACGGACTCGAGCCCGCGCTCACTGCCGCCAGAAGCCGGGCGTGAACACCACGAACACGGTGAACAGCTCCAGCCGCCCCAGCAGCATGGCGAAAGTGCACAACCACGTCTGGAAATCCGTCAGCCCCGCGTACGTGGTCGACGGACCCACCGCCCCCAGGCCGGGACCGGTGTTGTTGAGCGTCGCCAGGGTGGCCGAGACCGCGGTGAGCAGGTCCAGACCCGAGAACGTCATCAGGAACAGGAGCACCACGACGCTGGTGCCGTACAGCGTCATATAGGCGAGCACCGCGAACACGACGTGGTTGGGCACCACCTCGCCGCCAAGGCGGAGCGGGATACGGGCGCGCGGATGCAGGAGCAGGCGCGTCTCGCGCATCATCTGCTTCACCATGACGAGCGCGCGCATCATCTTGATGCCGCCGCCGGTGGAGGCCGAGCAGGTCGTGAAGGTGCACAGGAACAGCATCCACAGCGGCGCGAAGGGCGGCCACAGCGAATAGTCGGTGCTCGCAAGGCCCAGCGTGGTCGCGACCGAGACGACGTTCAGGGCCGCGTAGCGCAGCGCGGTGGCGAAATCGGCGTAGACACCCTCGCGCCACAGGAACAGCGCGATGCCCAGCACCGACAGTCCCAGCACCAGCGCAATCCCCTTCGCCTCCGGATCGCGGCCGTACGCCCGCAGGCTGCGCGAGCGCCAGGCGGTGAAGTGCGTGGCGAAACTGAGCGCCCCGGCGAACGCGAACACGACCGCCACAGCGTCCACGGCGTTCGAGCGGAAGTAGCCCAGGCTCTCGTCGTGCGAGGAGAATCCTCCCAGGGACAGGGTGCTCATGGCGTGCACGGCCGCGTCGAACCAGCCCATGCCGGCCAGGCGATAGGCGATCGCGCACAGGACGGTGAAACCCGAGTAGATCATCCAGAAACCCTTGGCGGTCTCGGCTAGGCGCGCGGTCAGCCGCTTCTCCTTGAAGGGGCCGGGCACTTCGGCGCTGAAGATCTGCCGCCCGCCGATGCCCAGCACCGGCAGCACCGCCACGGCCAGGACGATGATCCCCAGGCCGCCGAGCCAGTGAAGCTGGACGCGCCACAGGTTGATCGAGGGCGGCAGCCGGTCCAGACCCGAGAGCACGGTCGCGCCGGTGGCTGTGAGCCCCGAGGCGGCCTCGAAATACGCGTCGGTGAACGACAGCGCCTCGATGTGGATGTAGATGGGCAGGGCGGCGATCAGCGGCAGGCAGGTCCAGACCAGGAAGACCATCAGGAAGCCATCGCGCGGGGTGAGTTCCCGGCGCCGCCTGCGGGTGGCGAGCCACAGGCCGCCGCCGCCGGTCAGGGTGAGCATCAGCGCTTCGTCGAAGGCGGACAGCGCGCCGTCGTCGAGCGCCCAGGAGAGCGCGAGCGGGACCAGCAGCGTCAGCCCGAAGATGACCAGGATGGCGCCCAGAAGATGCAGTACCGCCCCGACGCGAACCACGCTACGCCTGTCCGTTCATTGTCGTTTCCCCTGGGACCGCCGCGCCCGTGCCACGCGCGGGTGCGGCGCGCGGCCGGGCCGCCGCAGGCGGGCCGCCGCCGCCGCCGGGGGCGGCCGCCCCTTTGCGCCTAGAAAAAGCCCACGCCGACCTGGAACAGCTTCTCGACCCGGGGCAGCATCTTCTTGTCGGACACGAACACGATGATGCGGTCGTCCGCGCGCAGCACGATATCGTGGTGGGCCATCAGCACCTCGCCGTTCCTCACGATCGCTCCGATCGTACTGCCGCGCGGCAGCTCCAGCTGCTCCAGTCGCCTGCCGATCAGCTCACAGGAGCTGGCATCCCCGTGTATCACCGCTTCCAGCGCTTCGGCCGCGCCGCGCCGCAGCGAGTACACCCGCAGAACGTCCCCGTGCCGCACGTGCGCGAGCACCTGGCCGATGGTCGCCTGCGCCGGGGAGATCGCGATGTCGATCTGCCCCGCCTGCAGCAGGTCCACGTAGGAGCGGCGGTTGATCAGCGCCACCACGCGGCGCGCCCCCAGGTGCTTGGCGAGTAGCGAGGACATGATGTTGTTCTGGTCGGAATTGGTGACCGCGACGAAGATGTCCATCGCCGAGACGTGCTCGGCGTCCAGCAGCGCCTCATCGGTTATGTCGCCCTGCAGCACCAGCGCCGAGGCGAGCCGGCCAGCGAGCACCTCGCAGCGCGCCTTGTCCTGCTCGATGATGCTCACCCTGTAGTCCTTCTCCAGCGCCAGCGCCAGGCGCAGCCCGATGTTTCCGCCGCCGGCGATCATCACCCGCTTGACCGGCCGGTCCATTCTGCGCAGTTCGCGCATCACCTGCCGGATATCGCGGGTCGCGGCGAGGAAGAAGACTTCGTCGCCCACCTCGATGAAGGTCTCGCCCTCGGGCACGATCGGCCGGTCGCCGCGGAAGATGGCGGCCACGCGCGCATCGATCGAGGGAATGTGCCGGCGCACCTCCTTCAGCGGTCTTCCGATCAGCGGTCCGCCCTGGAACGCCCGCACCGCCACCAGGCTCAACTTGCCCTCGGCGAACTCCAGCACCTGCAGCGCTTCGGGAAACTCGACCAGCTTCACGATGTAGTCGGTGATCACCTGTTCGGGGCAGATCGCGAGGTCCAGGCAGAACCCCTCGGCGCCGAAGATGCGCGGATCCGACAGGAACTCCGTGGCGCGCACCCGCGCGATGCGTGTGGGAACGTTGAACAGCCGCTGCGCAAGCTTGCAGGCCACCAGGTTGGTCTCGTCGCTTTGCGTGACGGCGATCACCATGTCGGCGTCCTCGACGCCGGCACTCACCAGCACCGAGGGATGCGAGGCGCTGCCCTGCACGGTCTTCAGGTCGATGCGGTCCTGCAGGTCGCGCAGGCGCGCGGCGTCCACGTCGACCACGGTGATGTCGTTGCGCTCGGACACCAGGCCCTCGGCCACCGAGCTGCCGACCTGGCCCGCGCCCAGGATCAGGATCTTCACGCCGCCCCGCGAACGCCGCGGCGAGTCGCACGCGTGCGTTGCGGCGCGCGCGCCCGCGCGCGGCCGATGCGCCGGCCCGCCATCAGACCGCGTCCTCGCGGCGGCCCGCGGGCAGGCCGAGCTGCTTGAGCTTGCGGTAGAGGTGGGTGCGCTCCAGGCCGCTCCTTTCCGCCACCCTGGCGATCGAGCCGCTCTCCTGCGCCAGATGGTGCTCGAAGTAGGCGCGCTCGAAGGCCTCGCGCGCTTCGCGCAGCGGCCGGTCGAGCGGCACGCCGAGGCCGGCGGGTCTGGCGGGCTGCGAATCCCGCAGCACCCGCTCCACGTCCGCCGCGCCGATCTCCTCCTCGAGCGAGGACAGCGCCAGGTTGCGCGTCGCCGCGCGCAGCTCCTCGAGGTTGCCCGGCCAGCCGTGGTTTCTCAGCAGGTTCAACGCCGCGGTGGCGAAGCGCCGCGGCGGGCAGACACGCGTCTCCACCAGCTGCAGCAGCATGAGGTTCGCGATGTCGGGCACGTCCTGCGCGTAGTCCCGCACAGGCGGAACGCCGATGATGAGCGCCGACAGCCGCGCGAGCAGCTGGGGCTCGAAGCCGTGCGCCTCCACCAGCGTACGCGTGTCCCTGGCGGTGAAGGAGACGATACGCACCTTGCCGCGCTCGGCGCGGGGCGCGAGGAACGCGAGGTGCTTCTGCTGGTTTCGCGACAGCGCCTCCAGCTCCTCGACGAAGAGCACGCCGCCGGCCGCCTCCGCGAGCGCGTCCGTCGAGCTCGCCGCGAGCACCTCGGCGGCGCTCAGCCCGGGGGAGCCGGGCGCCTGGAGGTAGCGCGCGTACAGTTCCGGCATGGAGCCCGGCTCGCCGCGCAGGAGCAGCGCCGAACTGGACGCGGCGAGCTGCGCAAGGCGCTTCTTGAAGTCGCTCATCACCTGCGAGCGTCCGAAATGGGCGAGCGCGAGCGACGCCATCGCGCGGCTGTCGTGCCCGCGAAGCGCCCGCTTCACCGTCGCGAGCAGCTTTTGCAGCGCGATCGGCTTCTCCAGGAAATCCAGCGCGCCGATGCGGGTGGCTTCCACTGCGGTCTCTATGGTGGCGTGCCCGGACATGATGATCACCGGCATGGTGAGCTGCCCGCCGGCCGCCCATTCCTTGAGCAGCGTGATGCCGTCCACGTCGGGCATCCAGATGTCCAGCAGCACCAGGTCCGGCCGGGCGCGGGCGCGCAGCTCGCGCGCCCGCGTGGCGTTCTCCGCCAGCACCACCGTGTGACCCTCGTCGGAAAGTATCTCCGAGAGCAGCTCCCGAATGCCCACCTCGTCATCGACTACCAGTATCTTCGCCATGGAACCGGAAGACTCAGTCGGGGCCGCCGCTGCATCCGGTGCGGAGCCGGGAGCGCAGGCAGGGCCGCGTGTATCGAACACGCACCAAGGTCGATGGGCCGCTTCGCGCGCAGCGCGAGGCCGCCCTTCGCGTGCTATTCCGGGGCGTGCGGGGCGACATTATGCGGCCTTCTGGAACGGCAGGGAAATCCGGATCGAGGCGCCCGAGGTCTTGCTCGACTCGATGGCGATGCTGCCGTTGTGCTCGTCGATGATCTTCTTGACGATCGCGAGCCCCAGCCCGGTGCCGCGCGGCTTGGTGGTGACGTAGGGCTCGAAGGCGCGCTTGACGAAGGTCTCCGGAAACCCGCAGCCGTTGTCGGCGATGCGCAGCATCGCGCCGTCCCCTTCGCGCGAGGTGATCACCTCCACGCGCGGGTCCTCGCGCCCGGCGAGCGCGTCCTGCGCATTCTGCAGCAGGTTGTGAATCACCTGGCGCAGCTGGTTGCGGTCCCCGCGGATCGGCGGCAAGCCCTCCTCCAGCAGCGCTTCGACCGGCGCGCCGGAACCCTGGTAGAGCGAGAGCACGTCCCGCACCAGCGCATTCAGGTCCAGCGCCTCGAGCTTCGGCGAGGGCAGGCGCGCGTACTCCCGGAACTCCTCGACCATGTTCTTCAGCGCCGCCACCTGCGCGACGATGGTGCCCGTG
>JADLDQ010000033.1 GCA_020846575.1 Burkholderiales bacterium | reverse complement strand
CGCTGCATTTGAGCCTCGGCCGCGTGATCGAGGTGAGCGTGGCGGCGATGCGGCTCGTTCTCTCCGGCACGATGGAGCGGCATCCGGGCTTGAAGGTCGTGATGTCGCACACCGGCGGCGCGCTGCCCTACCAGGCCGGGCGCATGGACAAGAACTCCAAGGCGGCGAAGCTGCCGCGGGATCCCAGCGAATACCTGCGCCGCATGTACACCGACACCGTTTCGCCGCACGCCATGGGCGTGCGGTTCGCGGTGGAGTTCTATGGCGCGGATCACGTCATGTACGGCAGCGACTACCCGTGCTGGACTCCCGAGGGCGCGCTGAAGGTCTTCGAGGAAGCGGGTTTCTCGAAAGAAGTGCAGCACAAGATCCTGTGCGACAACGCCCGGCGCATCCTGGGACTGAAGGACCCGGTGCAGGCGCCGGCGTGCGCGATGGTCCCGGGCTGAATCGCGCCGCCCGGCCGCACCGCAGGGCTCCTCCGGGAGCCCTTTGCATGGGTGCCGGCGCTGCGGCGCGATATGCCGCGCCGGAGAGCGGCGCCTCCGGCAGGGAGGCGCGCATCGCGCAGCGGCCTCGCCATGCGGGACTGTCGCCGCACGCAGACGGTCGGCGTTCACCACGGCGACGACTCTCCATCCTGCGTGGAGAATTGCGCAATCGCGCGGTGACGCACCGCGCCGCTTGCGTCACGATGGGAGGCGCGCATCGACGCATGGCGATGCGCGGTTGCGCGCCGGGTCCGGGCGGCCCGGTGGGGATGCCGTGAGAGTCAGGGAGACAGCATGGGACATTCATCTTTCATCGGGACGCTGGCGGCGGCGGTCGCGCTGGGCTTCGCGTTTGCGGGCAACCCGGCAATGGCCGGCGAGGACGGGGGCAAGGGCAAGGGCTGGGGCGCCTCCAAGGGGCACGGGGACCGGAGGGTGGACCGGGGCGAGCGTGACGAGCGCCGGGTCGAAGTGCGGTTCGGCGACCCGCAGCGCGCGCTGGTGCGGGAGTACTACCATGAGGTGGAAAGAGGCGGGCGCTGTCCGCCGGGGCTGAAGAGGAAGAACGCCGCTTGCATGCCGCCCGGGCTCGCCAGGAAGTGGAAGCAGGGACGGCCGCTGCCGCGCGAGGTGATCTACTACGAAGTACCGCAGCCGCTGGTGGTGAAGCTGGGCTTGCCGCCGCCGGGCTACAAGTACGTGCGCGTGGCGCGCGATATCCTCCTCGTCGCCGTCGGCACCGCGATGGTGATCGACGCGATCGAGGACCTGGGGCGGCTGTAGCGACACCCGGCACGCCTCGGTCGCACCGTCGCGGTCCGGGCGACCCGAATTCGACGCCGACCCCCGCACGGTCCTTGTGCTGCATCAAGCGCCCCACCCGCGACCGCGGTTACATTTGGGCACAAAATCTTGCAGATTTCGCAGCCTCGAGCCGCTAGCGTGAACGAATGGAAATCGGAACGGAGCAACGCCATGAGACCCCTCAAGGCGCTGATCGCGGCAGCCGCGGTTCTCGCAGGCTGCCTGCAAAGCGGCGCGGTGTTCGCGCAGCGCCACTGGCACGGCCCGCGGGTGGGCATCGGCATACATTTCGGCGCGCCGCTGTACCGGCCGTGGTACTACGCGCCGCCACCGTACTACTACCCGCCGGTGGTGGTGGCGCCGGCGCCGCCGCCGGTCTACATCGAGCGGCCCGCTCCCCCGCCGCCGGCGGCCGACTGGTTCTACTGCCCGGGAGCGCAGGGCTACTACCCCTACGTGCGCGAATGTCCGGGCGGATGGCAGCGCGTGCCGGCCCAGCCGGTTTCACCCTGAGGGCGGGGGCGCGAAGATGAACACGGTATCGGTGCCTGGTCCGTATGCAGCCGCGGCCTGCGGCCCCTCGGGCGGACCTGCGGCGCTGCGCGTCGTAGCCGGACCCGCGTCGCGTCGCGCCGCGATCGGATCCCCGGCGCACCGCGCCGCGGCAGCGATCACTGCCGCGCTCGCCCTCGGTGGCTGCGTCACCCTGCCCACCGGGCCAAGCGTGCTGGCGCTGCCGGGTACGGACAGGAGTTTCGAACAGTTCAAGGTCGATGACTTCGAGTGCCGGCAGTACGCGGCCGGGCAGTCCGGCGTCGCCGACGCCAACCAGGTCGCCACCGAGAGCGCCGTGAAGAGCGGGGCGGTCGGCGCCGCGATCGGTGCGGTCGCCGGCGCCGTCATCGGCGGGCGCAGCGGCGCGGGCGTCGGCGCTGGTACCGGACTCATCGTCGGCAGCGCGGGGGGCGTGGGGGCCTCCCAGTCCTCGGGCTACGGTGCCCAGCGCCGCTACGACAACGCCTATGTGCAGTGCATGTATGCCAAGGGAAATCGCGTTCCCGTGTCGCAGCAGATGGGACAGTCGCTGGAGCGCCCGCGTGTTGCGGCGCCGTCCGGCCGCTATCCGGGTTCGCCTGCGCCGAACTACCCGCCGCCGAACTACCCGCCGCCGAACTATCCTCCGCCGCGTTGACGGACCCCGGGTCCGGAACGCCGCCGCAGCCGCCGCTCCTCGCGGGGCGGCGGTTCGCGCGAGCGCGGGCGCCGATTCGATGATAAAAACGCCTCGCGTCGCGGCAGCCGGCCGCGCGCGCACCGAGAGAGCCCATCGATGAACCGCTCGCCCTTTCACCTGCCACCTGCACACGCGCGCCGCGCGAGGGCGCAGGCTGGGCGCGGCTGGATCACGGTTCTGGTGATCTGCGTGCTGTTGGCCGCGGGGGGCGCGTTCTTCGTGTACCGGGCGGACGAGATGCGCCAGGAGGCCGCGACCAAGAAGGGCGCACGCGGCGGGCCGGGCGCCCAGGGCCGTCCGACCCCGGTGTCGGTGGCGCGCGCGAAGACCGCGGACGTAAGCGTGTTCCTCGCCGCCCTGGGCACGGTGAACCCGCTGCACCTCGTCACGGTGAAGAGCCGCGTGGACGGGCAGTTGCTGCGCGTCCTGTTCCGCGAAGGGCAGATGGTGCAGGCGGGCGAGCTGCTGGCGGAGATCGACCCGCGACCGTTCGAGGTCCAGCTCGCCCAGGCCGAGGGCCAGCTCTCGCGCGACGAGGCGCTGCTGCGCAATGCGCGCACCGACCTGGAGCGCTACGAGCTGCTCTACAAGCAGGATTCCATCGCGCTGCAGCAGGTCACCACCCAGCAGGCGCTGGTGCGCCAGTACGAAGGCGTCATCAAGGTGGACCAGGCCGCGATCGACAACGCGAGGCTGCAGCTTTCCTACACCCGGATCGCCGCGCCCATCGCCGGCCGCATCGGGCTGCGGCAGGTGGACTCGGGAAACATGGTGCGCGCGAGCGATGCGAACGGCCTGGCGGTGATCACCCAGCTCGCGCCCATCGGCGTGGTGTTCACCATCCCCGAGGACGACCTGCCGGCGGTGATGAAGAAGCTGCGCGCGGGGGAACGCCTGCCGGTGCAGGTCTACGACCGCGCCGGGTCGAAACGGCTCGCCAGCGGCGAGCTGCTGACGGTGGACAACCAGATCGACCCGGCCACCGGCACCGTCAAGCTGAAAGCGCAGTTCGCCAACGCGGACAGCGGCCTGTTCCCCAACCAGTTCGTGAACGTGAAGATGCTGGTGGAGGTGCGGCGCGGCGCCACCGTGGTGCCCACCGCGGCCATCCAGCGCGGCACGCCCGGCACTTTCGTCTACGCGGTGAATGAGGACCGCAGCGCCACCGTGCGCAAGGTCGCGCTCGGTCCGGTGGAAGGCGAGACCGTCGCGGTCCAGGGCGTGGCGCCGGAAGAACTGGTGGTCGTGGACGGCGCCGACCGCCTGCGCGAGGGCGCGCGCGTGCTGCTGCCCGGGGACGAGCCGCAGGCCGCACCGAAAGGCAAGGGCAAGGGCGGCAAGGGCAAGGGCGCAAAGGACGGCAAGGGCGCAACGGACGGCAAGGGCGCGAAGATGCCGCCCGGCGACTGACCCCGGCACAATGATGGCCGGCGCACCTTTGCGCACCCGGCGCTGAACGTTCAGGCTGTAACGGACCCCGATGACCCCGCAGAGCGCCCGTTCGCAACCGCCGGCATGAGCCCCTCACGCCCCTTCATCCTGCGCCCGGTCGCCACCTCGCTGCTCATGGTGGCGATCCTGCTCGCGGGCAGCGTCGCCTACCGCGTGCTGCCGCTGTCGGCGCTGCCCGAGGTCGACTACCCGACCATCCAGGTGGTGACGCTGTACCCCGGCGCGAGCCCCGAGGTGATGACGTCCTCGATCACCGCGCCGCTGGAACGCCAGTTCGGGCAGATGCCCGGGCTCGCGCAGATGTCCTCGACGAGTTCCGGCGGCGCCTCGGTCGTCACGCTGCAGTTCAACCTCGACCTCGCCCTCGATGTGGCGGAGCAGGAAGTGCAGGCGGCGATCAACGCCGCCTCCAACCTGCTGCCCGCGGACCTGCCCGCGCCCCCGATCTACAGCAAGGTCAATCCCGCCGACACGCCGATCATCACCCTGGCGGTGACCTCGCGCACGCTGCCGATGCCCAAGGTGCAGAACCTGGTCGACACCTGGCTCGCGCAGAAGATCGCGCAGCTCCCCGGCGTGGGCCTGGTGACGCTCGCCGGCGGCCAGCGCCCGGCGGTGCGGGTGCGCGCCAACCCCAGGGCGCTCGCCGCCTACGGCCTCACCCTGGAGGACGTGCGCATCGCCATCGCCAACGCCAACGTGAACCAGGCCAAGGGCAGCTTCGACGGCCCGGCGCGCGCCTCCACCATCGACGCGAACGACCAGCTGCGCTCGGCCGAGGAGTACCGCTCGCTGGTGATCGCGTTCCGCAACGGTCGGCCGATCAGCCTGGCCGACGTGGCGGAGGTGGCCGACGCCGCCGAGAACGTGCGCCTGGCCGCCTGGGCGAACGAGTCGCCGGCCATCATCGTCAACATCCAGCGCCAGCCGGGCGCCAACGTGATCGAGGTGGTGGACAGGGTGAAGAGGCTCCTGCCGCAGCTCCAGGCGGGGCTTCCGGGCGCGGTGGAGGTGCGGCTGCTCACCGACCGCACCGTCACCATCCGCGCCTCGGTGAAGGACGTGCAGATCGAGATGGCGTTCGCGGTGCTGCTGGTGGTGGCGGTGATCTTCCTGTTCCTGCGCAGCGCCCGCGCCACCGCGATTCCGAGCGTGGCGGTGCCGCTGTCGCTGGTGGGCACCTTCGGCTTCATGTACCTGGCGGACTTCAGCATCAACAACCTGACGCTGATGGCGCTCACCATCGCCACCGGCTT
>JADLDQ010000032.1 GCA_020846575.1 Burkholderiales bacterium | reverse complement strand
GCCGATGTGCGCGACGGCCTCGATCTCGACCAGTATCTCGGGCGTTCCCAATGCGGCAACCTGCACCAGTGTGGAAGCCGGGAAATCGCCCCTGAAGAATTCCTGCCGCGCGCGCCAGACCTCGGTGTTGTGCCGGATGTCGACCACGAAGATCGTCACCTTCACCACATCGTCCAGCGTGCCGCCGGCGGCCTCGACCAGGCTCCTGATCTTGGTGAAGATGATCTTCGCCTGCTCGTACTCGCCCTTGCCCTCGATGGTCTTGCCGTCGTTCGCGCGCGAGACCTGGCCGGAGAGGAACAGGAACTCGCCGGCGCGAATCGCGTTCGACCAACGCCCGGGCGGGGCTTCGGCGACAGTTGGACTGCAAACACGGGTCTTGGGCATGGCCGGCTCCTTTCGGGTGACGGGTATCGACTTGCGATCTGCGAGGAATTGCAGGGATTCAAACCACCACCGGGAATATCAGCCTCCTTCACAGCGGCAGCGTCCGCGGGTCATGCGATCAGGGTCGTCTGAATGGCCAGTGTAACGATGAGGGGCTTCGGCGGTCGAATTCGCCCGGTTCATCATCGCCGCTCGGGCCGGCGCCGCTCGGGCACGGAGGAGCCTGGGCGCTCGGCCGGCGCCCGCCCCATGGTCATCGCATGGTGCGCTGCGCTGCGGCGCTCTGCCAGCCTTGGAAGGTACGGCTCGTGCCGGCTCGGGGATGGCGCAATCCGGGGGAGTCGGACCGGCCCGAGAGGCAAGCCAAGGCTGTGCTTGCGGCGCACCAGGAAGTCTTGTACTGCATCAGGTACAGTCCGCGGGCGCACGCTGCCGGGCAAGCATGACACGATCGACCGCGGGCGACGCGCCGGAGATGCCCGGATCGAGATGAAAAGGAGACAGGCGGATGCAGCAATTGAACTCGAGCGTCCTCGCCGAGGGCGGACTGTTCGCGGAGTCGCCCCGCTGGCACCAGGGCCGGCTCTGGTTCTCGGAGATGACCGCGGGGCGGGTGCTGGCGCTGGATGCGCAAGGGCGGATCGAGGAGATATTCAAGGTGCCTGCGCCGATGGGGCTGGGTTGGCTGCCCGACGGCCGCTTGCTCGTCGTCTCGATGGCCGAGTACCGGGTCTACTGCTTCGACGGCCGGCGGCTCGAGCCCTACTGCGAGCTGAGCGCAGCCTGCGCCGGGCCGCCCAACGACATCGTCGTCGATGCCGCGGGCAGGGCTTACGTCGGCAACATGGGCGTGCGCGACTTCCTCGGGGGCGAGAAGCCGAAACCGGCCGATCTGATCAGCATCGCGCCCGGCGCAATCGTGACTGCCGCGGCCCCCGATCTCCTCTTCGCCAACGGCATGGCCATCCCGCCCGACGGGCGCACGCTGATCGTGGCGGAAACCTTCGCGCACCGGCTGACCGCGTTCGATGTCGACCCTGCGGACGGTTCGCTCTGCCGGCGCCGCGTGTTCGCGCACCTCGAGGGTCGCACGCCCGACGGGATCGCCCTCGATGCCGAGGGCGCCGTGTGGGTGGGATCGATGGAGACCTGCGAGTTCCTGCGCGTGCGCGAGGGCGGAGAGATCACGCACCGGATCGCCCCGGGCCGGCACTGCGTGTCCTGCGCGCTCGGCGGCCCGGATCGCCGCACCCTTTACATGGTCACGCTGGAGCGGCCGGCGCATTTCGCCAACGTGACCGAGGCCATGCGTAACGGCGCGACCAGGGCCCGGATCGAAGTCGCGCAGGCGCCCGCCCCGGGCGCCGGCCTGCCCTGACGCAGGGCGGCGCTCGGCCCCTGCGGGGCGGCAGCGCCAGCGCGGGTAAGCGCTGCTCCAGTCCGATCCTCTCCGGCTCGGCGCTGCGGTTCGCCGGCGCCGCGCCGGATTCCCCTCAAAGGCTGGCGCGGCCGATTGCTCGCACCGGCCCGGCGACTTCGCGGACCGGCTCCACGCTCATCCTTCGATTTCCGGCCTGCGCACACCGCGCCCGCCCTTGAGGAGCGCGAACAGGGGCCACTTCTCCCACTCGATCGCATCGAGCAGGTTGCGGACCGCCAGGCCCAGCTCCGTGTCGCCCTCCACGACCAGCCGGCGCTGGAAGAAAAGCGTGTCCGCGTCCTCCTCGCGCGCGGCGAGCGCCAGGAAGGCTTCGAGCGGCGCGCGAAAGCGCACGTCCGGATCGCGCCACGCAGGCGCGAAACCGCGGCGCCCGTAGCCGAAGCGGCAGCGCAGTCCCATGTCCGTCACATCGATCTCGAACACGCGCCCGCAAAGCGGTGAGAGCGCCTCGTCGTCGAGCAGCTTTGCCAGGCGCGCTGCCTGGAGCGTGGCGACCAGGGCGAGGGTCGGCGGCCATTGCGGCAGGCGCCGGTTGATTCGCGCCACGAATCCGGGGATGCGCGGGCCGCGGCGCGTCATGCCGTGCTCGCCAGCGACGCGATGCCCGCCTCGCCGTTCCAATAGCCGTCGCAGTTGCCCTCGGGCGACCACTCGTCCAGAATCCGCGCCGGCCGGCCCGCGATCGCCTCGGCGAAGGCGCGCGCGACCTCGGCGCTGTACCGGTGCTGCGGACTCAGGCGCAGCACGTCCACACCGAGGCCGCGCAGCGCCCCGACATGGGGGAGCAGGTTCTGGCATCGGGCCGACAGAACCTGGATGCCGTTCAGGTTGAGAAACGGCTGGCCCTCCTGCGTGGAAAGCGGGATGCCGTCCGGGTGGGCGAGGCAGCGGAATTCGCAACGGTCCTTGGACAGGCCCTCGTGGCGCGCGGTGAAGCAGCGGGCCGAGAG
>JADLDQ010000414.1 GCA_020846575.1 Burkholderiales bacterium | reverse complement strand
GGCACCAGCCAGCACACGTACGCCGGCAAGCAGTACCGCCTGGCTCCCGGCGACCTGGTGGTGATCCACCCCGGCGAACCGCACAGCTACGAGCACGGACGCCGCGCGCGCATCTTCAACTGCCTCTTCCTGCCCGAGACCATCGCGCCGGACCTGGAGTACCTGCGCCGCGTCGACGGATTCTTCGACCTCGTCGTCGTCGAGCCCTTCTTCCGCCGCGAGACCGGCCTGCGCGACGTGCTGCACCTCGACCAGGCAGAACGCCTGCGCGCGCAGGACCTGCTGCGCGAGATGATGCGCGAGCTGGAACGCAAGAAGCCCGGCTACGAGGCCGCCTCGCGCGCGATGCTGGTGCAACTCCTCGTGCTGGCCGCCCGGGCCCACGCCGCTCGCCGCGAGAAGCGCACGGAAGGCGAGTCGGAAGTCCTGGCCGGCAAGCGCGCGCTGATCCGCGACTGCATCGCGTATATCGAGGAGAACTACGTGGAGGAGATCCGCCTTGAGACCCTCGCCGGGCGAAGTTTCCTGAGCCCCGACCACTTCTCCAAGGTCTTCAAGCGCCTGACCAAGAAGACGCCCGTCGAGTTCATCAACAGCCTGCGCGTGGACAAGGCCAAGCACCTGCTCGGCACGACCTCGCAGTCCGTCACCGAGATCGCCTTCAAGACCGGCTTCCACGACAGCAACTACGTCGCGCGGCAGTTCAAGAAGATCACCAAAATGACCCCCAAGCAGTATCGTGCCCGGGCACTGGGCGGGTACTTCTAACCCTCCGTCCTCCAACGCTTTCTCTTTCTTTCGTTTGGTTCGCCTTAAAAGAGAAGGTGCTTTGCCCTGCACACGTTCATTTCGCCGGATTCGTGCTAGCACAAAACCGGTTCCGTCCTATCTCGCCCCCGGGCCGGATGAGTATAAATCCGTGCAACGCAGGAACGGGACCCGCGCACGCTACGGACGAAAGGAACCGCCCCATGGCTCAGAAACTGAAACTCGGCTGCAGCTCCCTCCTTTACGGCGGCCACCTG
>JADLDQ010000031.1 GCA_020846575.1 Burkholderiales bacterium | reverse complement strand
GCTGACAAGAAACGCGCGGTAATCAAAGTCCTGGAAGGTGACGTTGGAGCTGCGTCTTCCCTGCTCGTAGGAGATTTCCAAGGCCACGTTCCGGTGCGGTGTGTACACACTGCCGATTCTCGCGAGTGCCACGTGGTCGACGCGTTGATCCGCGGGGACCGGCGCTGCCCCGGGGTCGCCCAGGAAGCGGCGGGTTTCGTAGTTCAGACCGGCCAGTAATCGGACCTTGTCGCTGAGCGCCCAGGTCGGGCCGAACTCGATGCCGGTGGCGAGAATGTAGCTGGTGGTGATGTTCTCCCAGGTGCGGATCTCCCGGTACATCGAGGTGTTGATCTCGATCTTCCCGGTCGGCCTCCAGTGGTATCGGCCGCGCGCGGTGACGCCGCTGTAGTCGCGGCCCGTGGCCTGCCGGTTCCTGCGCTCGGTGAACCCCAGCCTGGCGTCGAGGCTCGAGCGGCCGGACAGGCGCACATCGACAACGCCGCTCAGCTCGCGTTCGTCATAGTCGAGCGTACGCAGCGCGGGTCCCGCCGCCGTGCGATTGGGGTACTCCCCGTGCGTCAGCCTCAGGCGCAGGCCCGCCGTGTTGTCCGCCGGCGTGACGTAGTTCACCCCGACGGTGGTCGCGAAGGTATGCAGGTCAAGGTGCTGCAGGTTGGCCTGTGAGTTGCGACGCCTCGAATCCTCCAGGGAACCGCTCGCATTCCAGCGCGGGTGGAAGCGATGCCGGGCGCTCAGCCCCGCGGTCTCCTGGTCGACGAGGTTCTTCTGCGTGGTGCGGATGTCGGCGAAGCCGCTGAGGAACCGTTGCCGCCTGAAGCTTGCATCGCCGTCCCAGAGGTTTCCCACCACCCAGCGCCACGACGCGCGCAGGTTCCCTGAAGGGTGGTCGAGGTTCGGATTGTTGCGATAGCTGTTGTGCTCGACGCTGGCGTTCACGAGGGCACGCTGTCGGCCCAGCGCCTTGTCCAGCCGCAGTTCCACGCTCGCACGGGATACCGTGTCCGCCTTGCGCGCGGCGTCGATTCCGAACACGCTCGAGTCGATGCCCGAGGGCAGGCGGTAGATATTGTCGTCGCGCTGCAGCGCGTAGCTGAGCTGCATGACCAGCGTGTCCGTCGGGTCCGCGGCGGCTTGAACCGACCCCGCGCACGTTCCGACGCAAGAAAGCAGAATCAATGCTCGAAGCGAGCGGCGCATCTTGCGGGTGGGTTCGAATCGGGGGAGCGGGCGCGCGGGGATTGTAGCAGCAGGTTCGTCGCGTCCCGGGCGCGGCCCCCAGGCGGTCCGCGCGGCGCGCGCGGCGAGGGCGAGCGCCCCGGTTTCAGCGCGGGCCGGTGAGCGCGCGCCTGCCCCGGCGCCGGTCGAGCCACCACGCGATCACCGGCAGCATGGCGAAGCCGCCGGGCATGACGATTACCGCGATGTAGGGGCTGATCTTGGACAGGCGCTTGAGGTGCATGATCAGTTCGCGCTTGTCCTCGGCGGTCCACCTCTGGTTGTTGCGCTGCTTCATCAGCAGCGGCATGAGCCCGCGGACCTGCATCACCTCGTGCAGGAGATGCTTTCGCTCGCGGTCCATCGTCTGGTAGAACCGACGCAGTGCGATCCGGCCCCTCATCGCGGGAGGCTGCCGGCGGCGTTGCGCACCCGCAGGGAGGCCCAGCGCCACAGGCGCCACGCGGCGAACCCTCTTCGTGCCCACAGGAGGGCGCCCCTGGGCCGCAGCAGCACGAGGATGCAGGCGGCCGCGAAGGCCCATTCGGGGTGTGCGCGCAGCCGCCGCACCGCGCGCACGCCGCGGTCCAGCATGGCGACGGGCCTCTCCCACGCGGCCAGCTGGGCCCAAAGGCGCTCGCGCTCCACCGCCGCACGCGCGAGAAGCTCCGAGCGGCGCTGCCTGATGTCTTCCAGTCTGCTCACTGCAGGGAATCGCGGTCCTTGGAAAGCTCGGCGAGCGTGGCGGCGAACGCACGCGGGCGGCGTCGCTCGGTTGAGCGAGCCAGTCCGGACAGCACCAGCGCCGCGACGAGGAAAAGCGCGGCCACCGCTCCCGCGACGACCAGCGTCGCGCGCAGATCCTGCCAGAGATACCAGGAGAGCAGCACCAGGAACCCCGCGATGCAGGCAAGCCCCATGCCCAGACAGAAAAGCGCCAGCAGGGCAAGGACCAGTTCGCGCAGCAGGAACTCGCGCTGCTCCTGCAGCTCGTTCGCGAGCAGTTCGAGCCGGGTCCTGCCCAGCGCGACGAGATTCCGCGCCGCCGCCTTGAGCGAATCGAGCACGCCGCCGGCGCGGGACCCGGTCCCGTTTGCGGCTTCTGGCATCGACAGGGCCGGGATCAGCGCCGGCCGATAAGGATACCGACGACCAGGCCGGCGAGCGCGGCGATCCCGACCGACTGCCAGGGATGCTCATGGACGTATTCGTCGGTGGCGCGCGCGGAGGCCTTCGCTCTCTGCACGCCCAGCTCGCCGACTTCAGCGAGCTTGCCCTTGGCCACCTCGATGCTGTCCTGGATCCTGGCGCGCGCCGCAGAGATCTTCTCCCCGGCCTGGCCGGCGGTCGCGCGCAGCAGTTCCTCCGCGTCGCTGATGACGACTCTCATGTCCGCGACGAGCTTTTCACGGTTGACTTCGACGCTATTCATGTTGACCTCGTATTCGGTTCGAACGATTGGGGCCGCAGGCGACGGGTTCAAACTGAAGGCTACCTATAGCGCACTGCAAAATCAACTTGTAGAGATGCTGAACTCCCCCCGGGCGGGCCCTGCGTCACTCGGCAGTCCAGCGCGCACTTGCGTTCCGGGAGCAGGAAGCGAGCGACACAACCGCCTGCCCGGCGATGGATCGAAAGCTGCGCGAACGGACGCCAGCGGCGCGGGGAGTAGAATCGTGCGCTGGACTTCAAGCGTACGGGACGCGGATCGACGGTGTGGCGCGTATTACTCCTGGCGGCGGCTGTCTCGACCCGAATGGCATGGGGGCAGGCTCCCGTGGAAGAGCACGCGCTTCGGGCCGATCCGCTCCAGGCGAGTCAGCAGCGCCTGGCAGAGTTGCGCCGGCAGCTGGAGGGCGCAAGGCGCGAGGCGGCCGAGGCGCAGCGCGCGCACGAGACCGCGCAGACTGCGCAGGACGAGGCGCGCCGGCAACTCGATGCGGCGATCCGGCGGCGCGAAACCACTGAGCGGGACCTGAATGGCGCGAACCAGCGGGTCACGCGCGCGCAGGCGGCGTTCGAGCGCGAAGCCGGCGAGCTGGAGCGGGTGCGCCGCAGCCGTTTGCCGCGCACACCCTGAGCCCGGAACTGCGGTGATCCAGCCGAACCGCCCTGTTGCCAGCCCTGCGCCGCGGCGGCTGGTCCTGCGCGTCGTATGCCTGTGCCTGGCCGCGTGGTCCTGGAGCGCCGCGAGCCAGACGCCGCCGATCGCCCTGCCGCCCTACAACACCGTCGATCTTCAGGTCGAGGTCCAGCGCGAAGTGGCCAACGACCTGATGAATGCCACCCTGCGTGCAGAGCTGAACAACCCGGATGCGGCGAAGCTGGCGGGTGAACTCAACCGCGCCATCAACGAGGCGCTGGACGAAGCCCGAAACGTGAAGTCGGTCAGGGCGCGCTCCGGCGGTTACCAGACCTTTCCGGTCTACGACCGGTCCCAGCGCATCACGGGCTGGCGCGGCCGCGCGGATGTCCGCCTGGAAAGCGGCGATTTCCTGGCCGCATCGGCGCTGATCGCGAAACTGCAGTCGCGTTTGCAGCTCGCCTCGCTCGCGTTCGCGGTAGCACCGGAAACGCGACGGCGTATCGAGAAGGAGCTCATCGCCGAGGCTGTCGCCGCGTTCCGCGAGCGCGCCGATACCGCACGCGCCGCCCTCGGCGGGCGCGCCTACAAGATCAGGCGGCTCAGCCTGGGGACGGGGCGGTTGGTCGCGCCGCAGCCGGCTTTCGCCGCTTCGCGCGCGCTGGCCGAGGCGGTCACGCCACTTCAGGTCGAAGGCGGAACCACCCTCGTGACCCTTACCGCCTCGGGCAGCGTGGAAATCGAATGAGCACGGCGGCGATGCTCCGGCCGTCCGCCGGCCGGTCTGCAGCAACGTCGAGGGCGCGCGTCGCGCGCCTGCGTCCGGGCCGCTGAGGGCGGCGCCGGCCGGTCCTCGAGTCCGACCTGCAACGGGAAGTTTTCATGCGGGACCAGCCGCGCGACACCCTGATCCTGCTGCACGGGCTGTGGATGGGAGGGTGGACGATGGCCTGGCTCGCGCACGCCCTGCGCGAGGCGGGTTTCGAAACCCGTGTGCTCTCCTATCATTCGATGACCCAAGCGCCCCAGGCACACCTGGAGGCGCTCGCCAGGGAGGTGAGCGCCGCGCCGGGACGCCGCGTGCACCTCCTCGGGCACAGCATGGGCGGGGTCCTCGTGCTCGACTACCTGGGCGCGGGCGCGGACCCGCGCCTCGCCCGCGCGCTGCTGCTGGCGACTCCCGCGACGGGTTGCCAGGCGGCGCGCGATCTCGAGCGCCACACCTGGGGACGGATGCTGCTCGGTGAGAGCCTGGGACTGTGGCGCGCCGCAGCGCCGGGGGCCATCGACCCCGGGCTGGAGATAGGCGCGATCGCAGGGGATGCGCCGTTCGGCCTGGGTGCCCTGTTTCTCTCGCTGCCATCGCCCAACGACGGCGTGGTCACCGTGGAGGAGACCCGTCTGCCCGCGTTGCGCGACCATTGCGTGCTGCCGGTGAGCCATACGGGAATGCTGCTGTCCAGCGAGGTTGCGCGCCAGGCGGCGGCCTTTCTGGCGCGGGGACGCTTCGAGCGATGAGCGTCCTTCGCCGGCTCTGCCTCGTCCCGCTTGCGGCGCTGCTGGGCGGCTGCTACGTCATCCAGGCGGTGCAGGGTCATCTCGCGGTGATGAGCCGCGAACGCCCGATCGGCGAGTTGCTGGCGGACCCGGCGGCGCCGCCCGCCCTGCGCGCGAAGCTGGAGTCGGTGCGGCGAATCCGCGAGTTCGCGACGCGCGAGCTCGCGCTGCCGGACAACGGCAGCTTCCGGGCCTATGCCGAGCTGGACCGGCCCTACGTGGTCTGGAACGTTTTCGCCGCGGCGGCCTTCTCCGTCGAAGCGGAAGTCTCCTGCTTCTGGATGGTGGGCTGCGTGCCCTACCGCGGCTACTACCGGCACGCGGACGCGCTCGGCGAGGCGCGACGGCTCCGGGAGCGGGGCCTGGACGTCCACGTCGCTGGCGTTCCGGCCTACTCGACGCTCGGCTGGTTCGGCGATCCGGTACTCAGCACCTTCCTCGGATTTCCCGAGCCGGAGGTGGCGCGTGTCGTCTTCCACGAACTCGCGCACCAGGTCGCCTACGTCCAGTCGGACGCGACGTTCAACGAATCGTTCGCCGTTGCTGTCGAGCGCGAGGGCGTGCAGCGCTGGCTGGCGCAGGCAGGATCCCCGGCGCAGCGCGAAGCATGGCGGCAGGCACGGTTGCGGCAGCGTGAATTCGTCGATCTGATGAGCCGCTGGCGCGAGCGCGCGGCCGCTTTCTACGCGAACTCTGCCGGCGACCCCGCGCGCCCGGAAGGCAAGCTCAGGCTGTTCGGTGAAATGCGCGGCGAGTACGCCGCGCTCAAGGCGAGCTGGGGCGGTTTCGCGGGTTACGACCGTATCCTGGAGGGCGGGATCAACAACGCACTGCTCGCTTCGATGTCCACCTACACCGCGCTCGAGCCCGTGTTCACCGCGATGATCGCGCGGCATCGCGGGGACATGCGCGCCTTCTACGCCGAGGTGAAGGCACTGGCCCGCGCTTCCCCGCAAGTGCGCGGCGCGCGCATGGGCGCGCCGCCGGTCGCATCGGTGCAAAGCAGACTCGAGCAACGCGGGCGAGCCGCGTCCTTGACCCGGCCGTGACGGTCCGGTTCGCGACGCGGTCCCAGGGTTCGCCCCAGGGACTCGGTTGCAGGCGCCGCGGGGACCGGCTTGCAGCCGGGCCGTGTCCCGGGCCCAGCGGCCGCGGCCGCCGGTCTGCCGTACTGCGCAGGCGTCAGCGGGCGCGCCAGGCTGCGGCCGCGAGCAGCAGCCAGGCGGCGATAAACGCAAGGCCCCCGATGGGAGTCAGGAATCCGAGCATCCTGGGCGCGGACCAGGCGAGCGCGTAGAGGCTGCCGCAAAAAAGGAAGACGCGGCAGACCATGAGCCAGCCGGACAGCTCGATCAGCCGGGTGGCGCGCCCGCGTTGCGCGATGAGCCCGACGATGAGCAGCCCGAGGGCGTGGAACAGGTGATACTCCACCGCCGTGTGCCATACGGCG
>JADLDQ010000030.1 GCA_020846575.1 Burkholderiales bacterium | reverse complement strand
GGCAACAGGGCTGCGCCGCGCGCAAAGCGGGCCGATTCTAGCACGCGGCATCGGGGCCTCTTCGCGCCGCCTGCGGGTGCCTGCCTCGCGCGGCGCACGGCGGCCGATCCATCGAGCGGCGGGCACGTATTCCGGGGACGCATTCGATCGGCGCTTGCCGCCTCACGACGAGGTCAATGCGCCCGGGGCGCTGCGGCACTCTCACGAGCCTTGAGTCAGGGCGTCGTGAAAGCGCGCGCGCAGTTCCGGAATGACTTCCCGCTCGAACCAGGCATTGTTCCTCAGCCAGCGCCGGTTGCGCGGACTGGGATGCGGCAGCGGGAAGTATCCGGGGCCGTAGCGCCGCCGGGCCCGTACCGTGGCGGCCAGCGTGTTCTCGCAGCGCGCGCCGAGGTAGTAGGACTGCGCGTACTGCCCGACCAGGAGCGTCAGGCTCACGCGGAGCAGCAGCGCCTTCAGCCGCGGGTGCCACAGCGGTGCGCACTCGGGTCGCGGCGGCAGGTCGCCCGAGGGACCCTTGCCGGGGTAGCACAAACCCGCCGGGATGATGGCGATGCGCGCCGCGTCGTAGAAGGCCGCACGCTCGATCCCGAGCCACTCGCGCAGCAGGTCACCGGAGGGATCGTTCCAGGGGATGCCGGTTTCGTGCACGCGGCGACCCGGCGCCTGCCCGACGATCAGAACGCGCGCGCCGGCGCCGGCCCGCAGCACCGGGCGCGGCGGGTTGGGCAGCGAGGCGGCGCAGGCGGTGCAGGCGCGCACCTGCGCGAGCAGCCGCTGCAGGCGGTCTAGGGACATGCCGTGCCTTGTGACGGCGGCGCCGGCGGCCGGGAGGAGCGGTTCGACAACCCTTGCATGTTAGACTCCGGGCAGGATTCGACTCGAACCCGCGCTCGGCGCTCGTTGCGGCGCACGCAGGATCGGCAGCCTCCCGCGCCGGGGCCGGCTCGTCGCCGCGCGCTCACCGTCACCCGACGCTCATTCTCCCATGCCGCTCGACTCCCTGGACGCCATTTCCCCCCTCGACGGGCGCTATGCGTCCCAGGCCGATGCGTTGCGCCCGTACTTCAGCGAGGCGGCGCTCATCGGCTACCGGGTCCGGGTGGAGATCGAATGGCTGATCGCCCTGGCCGCGGAACCCGGACTGGCCGGGATCGGTCCTTTCTCCGGCGCGGGCACGCGTTTCCTGCGGGAGCTGGCCGCGGGTTTCTCGGCGGCGGACGCGCAGCGCGTGAAGGCGATCGAGGCGCAGACCAACCACGACGTGAAAGCGATCGAGTACTGGCTCAAGGACCGCGCCCGCGATCAAGCCGAGGTCGCCGCCGCTTCGGAGTTCATCCATTTCGCCTGCACTTCCGAGGACATCAACAACCTTTCCTACGCGCTCGCGGTGTGCGAGTGCCGCAGCGCGGTGCTGCTGCCGCGCCTGGAGGAGATCGTCGCCCGGCTGCGCGAGCTGGCGCATCGTCACGCGGACCTCGCGATGCTCGCGCGCACCCACGGCCAGGCGGCCACGCCCACGACGCTGGGCAAGGAGATGGCGAACTTCGTCGAGCGTCTGTCGCGCGCGCGCGAGGGCATTGCGGGTGTGATGCTGACCGGCAAGGCGAACGGCGCGGTGGGCAACTACAACGCGCATCTGGTCGCCTATCCGGATTTCGACTGGGAGGGTTTCGGCCGGCGCTTCGTCGAGTCGCTGGGCCTCGCCTTCAACGCCTACACCACCCAGATCGAGCCGCACGACACGCTCGTGCAGCTGTTGGACGCCCTCGCACGGGCGAACGGCGTGCTGCTCGACCTGGACCGCGACCTGTGGGGCTACGTCTCGCTCGGCTACCTGCGCCAGAAGGCGAAGGAAGGCGAGGTCGGCTCCTCGACCATGCCTCACAAGGTCAACCCGATCGACTTCGAGAATTCGGAAGGGAACCTGGGTGTGGCCAACGCGCTGCTGCGCCATCTGGCCGAGAAATTGCCGGTCTCGCGCTGGCAGCGCGACCTCTCGGATTCGACCGTGCTGCGCAACCTGGGAGCGGCGCTCGGGCACTCCTACGTGGCGTGGGGGGCGACGCTGAAGGGGCTCGCCAAGGTGGACGCGGACCCGGTGCGCATCGCGGCCGACCTGGACGCCAACTGGGAGGTCCTCGCCGAGGCGGTGCAGACCGTGATGCGGCGCCACGGGCTGCCGGACCCCTACGAGCAGTTGAAGGCGCTCACCCGGGGAAGGCGAATCGACGCGCAGGCGATGCGCGCGTTCATCGCGGGACTGGCGCTGCCCGAAGCGGAGAAGCGGCGCCTCATCGAGCTGACGCCCGCGGCCTACATCGGGATGGCGGCGCTCCTCGCGCGGCGCGTTTGAGATCGCGCCCGGCCGGTGCGCCCGGCGGGTGCGCCCGGCGGGTGCGCCCGGCCGGTGTGCCCGGCCGGTGCCGCCCGGCCGGTGCCGCCCGGCGCTCCTGCGCCCCTGCGCTACTTGACGTCCTCGACTGGCCGCAATGAGCGCAGGTAGGCGATCAGCGCCGAGAGGTCGTCCGGCGTCAATTGGCTGGTGGTGTTGCGGATGACCTCGGCCATCGCCTCGGCCGGGACGTCGCCGTCCGCGGTGAGACCCGTGGTGAGGAAATCCTTCAGTTCGCCGTCGCTCCATTTCTTGAGCTTCGCCGGTGTCAGGTTCGCCACGTCCTTGCCCTCGGGCGTCTTGCCCCCCGCCAGCATGCGATCCTTGTTCATGGCGCCGAGGAAATTCCGTGGCGTGTGGCATTCGCCGCAGTGTCCCAGCGCGTTGGCGAGATAGGCGCCGCGATTCAGCGCGATCGAACGGTCCTTCTCGGGGGCGAACGGACCCGGCTTGAAGAACAGCCACTTCCACGCCGCGAGCAGCCAGCGCTGGTCGAACGGGAAGCGCAGCTCGTGGGGTCGGTTTGCCTGCGCGCTCGGCTTGACGGTGCGCAGGAACGCCCACAGGTCCCGCAGGTCGCCGTCCATGATGCCGGTGAAGGAGGGATAGGGGAACGCCGGGTAGAGGTGGGCGCCGTCCGGCCGCACGCCCAGGCGCATGGCCTTCATGAAATCGGCCTCGGTCCAGCGGCCCAGTCCGTTGCTGGGGTCGGGCGTGATGTTCGGCCCGTGGAAGGTTCCGAAGGGCGTCTTGAGCGCCCTGCCGCCTGCGAACGGGGCTGCGTCCTGACGGGTCTCCGTGTGACAGCCCAGGCACCCGCCCGCCCTGGCGAGGTAGGCGCCGCGTCCTGCGTCCTGCGCCGGGGCCTCGCCCTGGCAGACGAGCGCGGCCAGTCCCAGCATGGCGGCCGCCAGCCTGCGGCCTCGAGGGAATGCGCAAGGTACGGGGATCGTCATCGGACGCGGCATCGGCGACCTCGCTCGGCGGTTCGGGAGGCGCGCATTCTATCTCCGGGTCGCGGCGCGAACGCCGCGGCCTGCGCAACGCCGCTCGCTCAGGAAACGAAAAGCCCCGCACGCCGGCGGGGCCCGGGCCGGGCGTAGCGCTTACCTGCCGCGGAAGTCGTCGTGGCAGGCGTTGCACGCCTTGAGCACGTCGCCCGTCGCCGCCTTGAACGCGGCTTCGTTCTTGCTGGCGCCGACGAGCTTGCCCACGGCGCCCCGGTAGTTGTCCTGCGCCGCCTTGAACTTGCTCGGGTTGGCGTAGATGGCGGGAAGGGCGCGGGACTTCTCCGCCTGAGTGTCGGGCGTGAACCCGTCCCAGGGCATCTGGCTCAGGGCCTCGAGGAACCCCGCGTTGCGCGCCGCGATGCCGGCGTCGTAGGTGAGCTTTCCCTGGGACAGGGCGACCAGCGGGAAGAAGTACTTGCCGTGAAGCGTCATGACCGCCTGCCGCTGCCGGATCAGAGTCTCCGGCTTGGCCTGCGCGAAGGCGCCGAGCGCATGGCCTCCCCCGATCGCCATCGCCAAGCCGGCCGCCACCCACTTTGCCTTCATTCATCTCTCCTCGGTAAGGTTGCCTGTGTGCGCGGCGCTGCCGCGTGTCCCGTTCGGGACAGACGCCAGAACAGCGCGGCGGCGGACTTTATTCCCGGCGCATTCACGGCGGCCTCAGACCACCGCTTCCTCCTTGCGCTCGCGCACCGGCTTCACCAGGTCCTCGCGCTTGACGCCCAGCCACATGATGAGCGGCGCCATGACCAGCACCGAGGAGTAGATGCCGAAGCAGATGCCGATGGTGAGCGCCATCGCGAAGTAGTGCAGCGTCTCGCCGCCGAACACGAGCATCGACAGCACCGCCATCTGCGTGGAGCCGTGCGTGATGATGGTGCGCGACATGGTGCGGGTGATCGCGTTGTCGATGATCTCCCGCACCGGGGCGCGCCGCATCTTGCGGAAGTTCTCCCGTATCCGGTCGGCGACCACCACCGATTCGTTGACCGAGTAGCCCAGCACCGCGAGGATCGCCGCCAGCACCGGCAGCGAGAACTCCCACTGGAAGAAGGCGAAGAAGCCCATGATGATCACCACGTCGTGCAGGTTGGCGATGATCGCCGCCACCCCGAACTTCCATTCGAAGCGCATCGCCAGGTAGATCACGATACCGAGCGAGGTGATCAGGAGGGCGAGCGCCCCGTTCTCGGCCAGCTCGCGCCCCACCTGCGGGCCCACGAACTCGACCCGCTGCTGCCGCGCGCTCGCGTCCCCGGCGGTGAGCACCGCCATCACCGACTTCGCGGCGTCCGCGGAGTTCTGGCCCTCGCGCAGCGGCAGCCGGATCAGCAGGTCGCGCGAGGAGCCGAAGTTCTGCACCGAGAAGTCGCGCGCGCCGCTTTCTTCCAGGGCGCGGCGCACGGCCTCCGCGTCCACCGCCTTGTCGTACTGCACCTCCATGATGGTGCCGCCGGTGAACTCGATCGAGAAGTGCAGGCCCTTCGCGGCGAGGAACCCCACCGCGAGCAGGAACGTGACCATCGAGATGACGTTGAACACGAGCGCATGCCGCATGAACGGGATGTCGCGGCGGATCTTGAAGAATTCCATG
>JADLDQ010000413.1 GCA_020846575.1 Burkholderiales bacterium | reverse complement strand
GCTGTTGCGCTCTTCGTTGTAGACGTTCTCGTAGAAGCGCAGCGCGGCCTTCCAGTTGCCCTGGCGCTCGTACTCTTCGCCGAGCAGGAACTCGCAGTCCAGGTAGTCCTTCTGGTCCAGGTGGTGCCAGACCTCGAAGGCCTTGTCCTTGGCGCGCATGCGTTCGTAGATCTCGACGGCCTGCTTGGGCTGCTCGTTGAGCAGGCTGTAGAGGATCAGGCGGGCCTGCGCGGCCGGATCGTCGGCGCGCTTGGCGAGGTTGTCGCGATACGGGTCGCGGTAGGCCTTCAGGTGCGGGCGCAGGCGGCGGTCGTACTCCGCGCGCTCCGACTCGTTCATCAGCGTGTCGTAGGCCTTGAGGATCACGCGCATCTTCGCTTCGGCCCACTTGGTGCGCGAGGAGTTGTGGTCGGGGTGGTACTTCTTGGCGAGGCGGCGGAAAGAACGCTTGATCTCGTCCGCGTTGGCCTCGGGCTGCACCTCGAGCACTTCGTAGTAGTTGATCATTCCCGAAATCACGACCACTCTCCTAGACTGCGGTTCTCCGTCTTCCCCCCGTGCGTTCGTGTCCTGAAAGCCGTTTCCCCGGCCCGAACGCCGCCCGATTTCTCCCCATGCTTCGGCCCGCTAATGCTGGTGCGAGGCGACACTAAACGCTCTGGCAACCCTTGCGGGATGCCCCAGCGCGGTGCTCAATCTCGCGGCCTTTGGCGAAGGAGCCTTGGCTCCACCCCCGAGTCCGGAAGAGGCCCAGACTCAGCATTTACAGGCACGTTTGATTGTAGAAATTTCAGCACGGAAGGCAAGATTATTATCTTCAAATTGCTGCGATAATTTCTATGCACCAGCGGCATTAAGGCGAGGCGGGTTTTAGGGCTTGCCCCGCTGCACCTGGTACGACTCGCTGCTGAGTGCACCCAGCGGCGTGTTCCCGTAAACTATTGTCACGTCTATGGTTGCCTCACGGCTGGGGTCGAACGAAACGTGCCCCCAGGTGCCGTCGGCCTGCCAGGGGACGGGCTCCTGTTTCAGGACCGCGCCGCGCTCGGAAAAGACTACAACGGGTGTATTTTGGGATTGCGGCCAGTACGTTTCTCCTCCTTTTCCTGTGATGCAGATGCCCTTCACTTCGACGCCCAATAACCCGCCGCTGACCTGTGCGTGGAGCTTCAGCG
>JADLDQ010000412.1 GCA_020846575.1 Burkholderiales bacterium | reverse complement strand
GCGCAAGGGCAAGAAGGGCAAGAAGAAGGTCAAGGCCAAGAAGTGCAAGCGCAAGAAGCGCAAGCGCAAGAAGTAGCGCGCGACGGGTAGCGCGCGAGAAGCAAGCGGGCAGGCGGCAGCGCCCGTGCGGAGAACCGCCGGTGCGGCTCTCCGTACCACGATCGTGAGGCCAGCCTGATTGGAGTGCCGGTCGCGTCGTGGCAGCGTCCTCCGGGATGGCAGATCTCGACCGTTCAAGGAGGAAGACCATGCCTTCCCGCGCTTTCCCGCTCGGACTGCTCGGCCTGCTGGCGGGCGCGTCGCTTGCGCTCGCGTCCGTTCCGGCCGCGCATGCCGATTCGATCGTCTACGTCAAGAAGGGCGACGTCTGGGTCTCCGCGCCCGACGGCTCGCCCAGGCGCGCCCTGACCAGCGACGGCAAGCCGCGGCGCCCCTACGTCTCGCCGACGCAGTCCGACAAGGGCGTCGTCGTCGCCCTCAAGGGCACCAGGCTGCACCGCTTCAAGCGCTCGGGCAAGCGCCTGGGCAGGCCGATCGGCACGATCATGACCGGCAAGCCGGCAGGCCTCGACGCCGTCGGCCCCTTCGAGCCGCGGATCTCGCCCGACGGCGGCAAGGTCGCCTACTGGGTCGGCGTCTACCGGCCCTGGACCGACCCCGAGAGCGGCCTCGTGTTCGCGACGCCGGGCTCGGCCGTGGTCTGGCAGAGCCTTGCCAAGGGCAGGTTCCTGGGGGCGACGACCTCCTATGAGGACCCCTCGTGGGTCGGCGACTCGCGGGCGCTGCTGTGGGACTCCGACAACGCGCTCACGGCCAACGCCGTGATCGCCGAGGCCGGAGAGCCGAGCAGCGGCGTCGAGGGGTGGTTCCACGACTTCGACACGAAGCCGCCGCAGGAGGAGTACTGGAAGCCGATCAGCGCCGGCGAGCTGACCCGCTCGGGCGACCGCCTGGCGCTGCTGCGCGGCGGCACCAACACCGGCAACGGCGGCATGGCCCGCGGAGCCGGCAACACGATCGCGCTGTATGAGGTCGGCGGCTTCGACCGGAACCCGCTGATGTGGCCGTGCCAGGTGGTCGGCGCGGTCGGCGGCGAGTTCGACGCGCCGACCTGGTCGCCGGCGGGCGACGCGCTCGCCTGGGGCGAGGGCGACGGCGTCTGGACGACCCCGGTGGACGGGTCCTGCCAGGGCATCGCCCCGAGGCTGGCGATCCCCGGCGCCACCGACCCCGACTGGGGCCCGGCCGCGGTCGGTCGCGCAGCCAAGCGCCGCCGCTAGCCGGATCGCGCACTCCGCCCGAGGGGCCGGCCGGCGCGCCGGCCCCTCGGGCCGCGGGCCGACGAGCTCGCGGCGGCACCCGCGCGCGGGGCGGGCCGCGATCCGGCGCCGCTGATGGGCCCTGTCCAGGCGCGCGGCCCCGTTGGGACAGGCCATAAGATCGGCCGCCCTTGGAAGCCGAGCGCAGGAAGTCACTGGAGGCGAGCACCCGCTGGGACCCCGGCGCGGTCGAGGGCCG
>JADLDQ010000029.1 GCA_020846575.1 Burkholderiales bacterium | reverse complement strand
GCATTCCTCGGCGGTGCTCGCGCGGCTGGACAAGGAACTGTTCCCCTCGCTCGGCGCCCGTCCCATCGCTGAAATCGAGGCGCCCGAGCTACTCGACGTCATCCGCCAGATCGAGAAGCGCGATGCGTTGGAAAACTCGCCTCGAAAACGCGCATCGTTGCCGGGCAGGTATTCCGCTACGCCATCGCCACCGGGCGTGCCAAGGTGGACCCGTCCCGGGACTTGCGGGGCGCCTTCAAGACCCGCGAAGTGCGCCACTACGCGAAGCTGTCCGAATCCGATCTGCCCGAGTTCCTGCGCAAGCTCGACGCCTACGACGGGAACGCGATCACGCGCCTTGCGATCAGGCTGCTGATGCTCACCTTCGTCCGCACCGGGGAACTGCGCGGGGCGCGCTGGATGGAAATCGACTTCGACAAGCGCGAATGGCGGATACCGAGCGAGCGCACGAAGTCGGGGGGGCGAACATCTGGTGGCGCTGTTCGATCAGGCAATCGAGGTGCTACGGGAACTGCAAACGCTGACGGGCTCCCGGGAACTGCTGTTCCCGAACGAGCACCATCCGCGCGAGTCTATGAGCGAAAACACCATTTTTCTTGCGCTGTGCCGCGTGGGATACCGGGGGCGCGCGAGCGGGCACGGCTTCCGGACGACGGCTTCAACGATCCTGAATGAGCACGGCTTCCGCGCCGACGCGATCGAGCGGCAATTGGCGCACAAGGAACAGAATGCGGTGCGGGTGGCTTCATCGTTCGGAGTATCTGAGCGACCGGCGGCGGATGATGCAGCACTGGGCGGATTACCTGGAGCGGCGCAAGGCCGGAGCCGAAGTGGTTCAGTTGCGGGCAGCGGCGTAGCCGTCGCAATTATTGCCTCGGTATTGGCCGGGGAACTACTTCCCGGGCGAGGTGTCGCCGGGGGTCGATGCGGGGTCCCGTGTCGGCGCGGCTGCATGTCGGGTCCGGGGACTGCTTCCGCTCGCTGCACCCGTTCCGCTCCACGCTGTGCGGCAGACCCCCGGGGGAATACATCCTTTCGTCGCCAGTGCGCCCCCGGTTCATCGAGGGGTCCCCATACCTGGATGCGGGCCGCAGGCGCACCGAGGGACCCGTTCGATTCCACGCTCGGGGGCAGGCGCTCCGGCTTCCGCGCGGGACCCATACGGCGGGCCGGCGGAACGGCATTCCTGCCGCAAGCGGGCATCGCCCCGGCGCCAGAGTCCCTGCCAAGGAATGCTGCGGCGTGCCGCCGTGATCGACATAACCGTTTAGCACTACTAAAATAACTCATGTCCTATACCGTCCTGATCAAGCGGCAGGCGAAGCGCAAGCTGGAAAGCCTCCCTGCGCCCGAGCGGGCGAGGATCGCACAGAAGATTCACCAGCTTGGGCTTGACCCGGACGATCCGGCACTGAACGTGCAGCCCCTGGTAGGCGAGCACTACTTCCGGCTGCGCGTGGGCACATGGCGCGTAATCTTCGACCGACAGGATGAGCTTCGGGTAGTTTCAATCGAGCGGATCAAGCCGCGTGGAGACGCATACAAATGAACCTGCAACGAATCAAGTCCTTGGACGGCACGGACGAATACGTGCTGCTGCCCGTGGCGGTGTACCGGGCGCTGCGGCGGGAAATCGACGGCGAGCTGACCGGGAAGAAGCCCGCTCGCCGCAAGGACGATGACTACGTTCCCTTCGTGCTGGAAGATTACGTCGGGAATCCGGTGGCGCTTGCGCGAATCAAGGCGAATCTCACGCAGGCCGCGCTTGGCCGGCGCATGGGCGTATCGCAAGCCTACGTTGCCAAGGTCGAGCGGCAGGAGCGGGTAAGCGCAAAGCTGTTGGCGAAGGTCAACGCAGCGCTGGCGGGCGGGAAAATCCGCCGCGCGGCGTAGTTCAAGTCGAAATGCCAAGCAGGGTAGAGATCGTTCGCGGCAGCGGCAACGTGTTCCGTGATCTGGGGGTCCCGGCGGAGGAAGCCGAGAACCTGAAGCTGCGCGCGAACTGATGATGCGGATTGAGGATTGCTGCCGCGAGAGCGGCAAGACGCAGGGCGAAATCGCCAAGCGACTCGGCACCACGCAGCCGAGGCTGAATGCGCTGCTCAAAGGCAGGATAAACTTGTTCAGCCTCGATGCGCTGGTGAACATGGACACGCGCGCGGGGCTGAGTGTGCGGCTGCTGGTGAAGCGGGCGGCTTGACCAAGTGGGGCAAACATTGAGCACGCCGCTTGCCGGGCAGGAAGAATGAGGCGGCTACGCAACGCGAAGGCTTCAACCGAGGGCGTCGCTCAATCGCACCGATGCGACGCGGTCGAGCGTGCAAGACGCCTGTCGGAATGGTTTCAAGTGATTCTGGTAGAAAAGGCAGGCAGGGATAGCGACGCAATTATCCATGCGAGTCGGCAGGTTCTTCAGTACCACAGGGGAAAGCCGGGCGTCCCGGATGACTTGTTGGAACTGCTCTGCCTGCACGAAGTCTTTGCTGATTCTGTGGAGTATTGGTTAGAGAAACCGGAGGGACTTCAGAGGGACTTCTCAGCGTCGCCACCGTGGGACTGTACCGAACTGCAATTGGTCGCCGGTTGGATGCTGTCCAAGTGCGCAATGCAGTGCTTCGAAAGCAAGAGCGTTTCGCAAGTTCTGGTCGGTGCCCCGTTTCTTGTCGACGCCGCAGCGGTGCGGGACACATGGATTCACTGTCGGGGTTCGGGAAAGTGTCGATTCCCTGATGAAAGATGGGTGAAGGTTGACGTCCCGGCACCAGGTATTCCCTCAGCATCGCGATCGCACCTGCCGATATGGATCAAGGTGCGGGCCGCCTGCGACGCTACAATGCGACGGGTGGACCCGCGGATGCCGCAATGATCGTTTTCGAACTCGTGTGCCCGAAACATCACCGCTTCGAGGGCTGGTTCGCCTCGGCGGAGGATTTTGGCTCTCAGAAGCGCTCCGGGCTGCTGTGCTGTCCGACCTGCGGCGCGACCCAGATCGAAAAGCTTCCCATGGCCAGGATCGGGAGACAGGAAGCCGGACCGGCGGCGCCGGCGCCTGCGTCTGAGCGCCCGGCAGAGAACCCGGGCCCGCGCCCCGCCGCCGTGGCGTTTACCCCCGAGAAACTGAACCGGCTCATCGACTACCTGCTCGCGAACACGGACAACGTCGGTCCGGACTTCGCCGCCGAGGCGCGGCGCATCCACAACGAGGAAGCGCCCCGGCGCGACATCCGCGGCACGGCCTCGAAGGAAGAGACCGAGCAGCTGCTGGAGGAGGGCATTCCGGTGCTGCCGCTGCCCATCCCGCGGCGCGAGGACTGGCACTGACGGTGCGGGAATAGCCGGCAGCCCGGCTTCGAACCACGGCCCAAGCGAACGACGCAGTCCAGTCCGGCACCGCCTCGGCCGAATCCCGGTGACGAGCGCGCGCCGCTCGCCCGCTACACCATCTCGCGCTGCGCCTTCAGCTCCCCGAGGCAGTGCCTGATCCACTGCGCCGTGAGCTTTTCCTGCAGCGAGTTCTGCCGCAGCCGCTCCGAGAGCGCGTGGAAATCCACCCGGTCGAGCGGCTGGTCCTGGTTGAAGCAGGAAAAGACGTACTGCACCTCGCCGCTGTGCGGGTCGCGGTGCGGCTGCAGGCACTGGGCGCAGATCTCCTTCATCATGCACTGCATCGGCGAATTGATCGACCCGATCGCCACGTGCGCGGGCTTCAGGTGCGGGGCGAGCACGTCGTGGCGCGCGCGGCCGACGGCGGCCATCATGCGGTCCGAGCCGATGGCGATGATGCGGTCCACCGCCTCCATGCGAATGGCGGGCGTGCCCAGGCGCCCGGCGGCGTAGGCCTCCATCGCCTGCACGATGTTGCCGATGAAGGTGCGATCCTGCGGCCGGCCGCGGCGCGGGTCCAGGCTGAACCCGGGTTCCTCGTCGCAGCACCACACCACGGCGTCGGCCGCCGTCTCGATCTCCTCGACGTGGTAGCGGTCGATCGCCTTCTTGTAGCCGGCGAAGTACAGCACCCGCGACCCCGCGGCGTGCAGCGCCTGCCCGATGGAAAACAGCACCGCATTCCCCAGGCCTCCGCCCACCAGCATCACGGTCTCGCCGCCGGCGATGTGCGTGGGAGAACCGGTCGGTCCCATGAGGACGACCGGCTCACCGGGCTCGAGGCAGGCGCACAGGTCGGAGGAGCCGCCCATCTCCAGGACGATGGTCGAGACCAGGCCGCGCTCCCGGTCCACCCAGGCGCCGGTGAGCGCGAGTCCCTCCATCTGCAGCCGGGTGCCGAGCACGCGCGGGGCGAGCGACTCGAAGTTCTGCAGCCGGTAGAACTGGCCGGGCCGGAAGCGGCGGGCGGCCTGCGGCGCGTGCACCACCACTTCCACGATGCTGGGCGTGAGGCGGTTGACCGCGTGCACCGTGGCGCGCAGCTCGCGGTCCAGGCGCGCGAAGAATTCGGCCTCGGAAGGACCGGCCGGCCCCGGGCGCTGGGCGAGCACTCTGGAGACGACGCCGTGGCCCTGGCGCACCGAGCCGAGCGCCTTCACCACGTTGCCGAAGAAGGACGGATGCAGATCGCCGAAGAAGGACGCGAAGCGCCCGTCCTGGAAGCGTGTGAGGAGCACGTCCGGGCGCACCGGCTTTGCGATCGCGTACTCCGGCTTCACGGGTTCGCCGTTCTCGTCGCAGGCGCGGAAGTAGCGCCCGTCCACCGGGAAGTGCAGCGCGTCCTCACGTGCGAGCACGGTGTTGGGTTGGGTGCCGGCGGCGACGAACACGGTGCGCGCGAGGAGCCGGCACTCTGCACCGTCGCCCGTCCTGGCATGCGCGTCGAAGACCTGCCGGCGGAAGTGCACGGCGCGCGCCGCGCCATACTCGTCCACCTCGACCGAGGCGGGAGCGAGGCACTCGGCGAAGGCAACGCCTTCCTCCAGCGCCTTTTCCACCTCCTCGTGGTTGAGCGTGTAGGAGGGGCTGTCGACGAGGCGCCGGCGGTAGGCGATGGTGACTCCGCCCCAGGACTGCAGCAGCTCGACGATGTGCGGCTCGCGGCCCTCGGCCGCAGCGCGCCGGCGCTCGTCGCGGATGGCGCGGCCGTGCGAGAGGAACTCCTCGGCGATCTCGCGCTCCTCGGCGTCCCAGCGTTCGCGCACCGCATCCTCGCCCAGCAGATGGGCGAGCTTGTCGTAGCGGTCCAGGAACTTCTCCACCTGAACCTCGTAGTAGGCGAGCGACTCGGTGGCGGTGTCGATGGCGGTGAGGCCGCCGCCGATCACCACCACCGGCAGGCGCAGCTGCATGTTGGCGATGGAATCGGACTTCGCCGCGCCGGTGAGCTGCAGCGCCATCAGGAAGTCGGATGCGGCGCGCACGCCGCGCGCCAGTCCGTTGGGCATGTCGATCATGGTCGGCTTGCCCGCGCCCATCGCCAGCGCCACGTGGTCGAATCCCCACGCGAACGCGTCCTCCAGCGTGACGGTGCCGCCGAAGCGCACCCCGCCGTACATCGCGAACGCGGCGCGCCGCTCCAGCAGCAGCCGCACCACTTTCAGGAAATTCTTGTCCCAGCGCACCGTGATGCCGTACTCGGCCACGCCGCCGAACCCCGCCATGACGCGCTCGCCAAGCGACTCGCGCAGTTCGCCGATGTCGCGGATCGGCTCGAAGGCGACCCGCGTCCCGTCCGCTCGCACCCCCGAGAGCCGCTCGGGCAGCGGTTCTATCTTCAGCCCGTCGATGCCGGCTACCGCGTGGCCCTCGTTCATCAGGTAGTGCGCCAGACCGAAGCCGGCCGGGCCCATGCCGGCCACCAGGACGCGGTAGCCGCTGCGGGCCCTGGGCAGCGGCAGGCGCAAGTTGAGGGGGTTCCAGCGGGTGAGCAGCGAATAGATCTCGAACCCCCAGGGCAGGGCGAGCACGTCCTTCAGGGTGCGCGTTTCCGCCTGGGGAATGTCCACCGGGTCCTGCTTCTGGTAGATGCAGGCCTT
>JADLDQ010000028.1 GCA_020846575.1 Burkholderiales bacterium | reverse complement strand
GCCCGCGACGCACGCCGCGCCGGTGCGCGCCGTGCTGTGCGATCTCGACGGCACGCTGCTCGACACCGCCCCGGACCTGGCGCTGGCGGCCAACCGCGTGCTGCGCGAGCTGGGCCTGCCCGCGCTCGCGCAGGACGAGGTGAGCCGCTACATCGGGCAGGGTTCGCGGCTGCTTTTGGAACGCTGCCTGCGCTCGGCCGGCGCGGCCGCCGGGGTGCCCACCGGCGAGGCGATGCGCGACCGCGCGCTGGCGCTGTACTTCGGTTACTACGCGGAGGAAACCGGCCGCACGCGCGTCTATCCCGGCGTGCGCGAGGGACTCGATGCGCTCTGCGCCCGCGGCCTCGCGCTCGCTTGCGTGACCAACAAGCCGCGGCGCTTCGCGGCGCCGCTGCTCGAGCGCCACGGCCTCGCGGCCCGCTTCCAGTCCCTGGTCGCCGGGGACGACGTGGAGCGCATCAAGCCCGATCCGCAACCCTACCGGCGCGCCTGCGAGCTGCTCGCCTCGCCGCCGGCCGAGGCGGTGGTGATCGGAGACTCGGCCAACGACGTCGAGAGCGGCCGCGCCGCCGGCTGCCGCGTGCTGTGCGTGCCCTACGGCTATCGCGAGGGCGCCGGCGTGGAGGAACTCGGGGCCGATGCCGTCGTCGCGGATTTGCTCGCGGCGGCGCACTGGATCCGCGCGGTGAACGCGCGCTCCCGCAGCGGCGGCCAGGGCGGGTCCGGGCCGGCGCAGCGATGAACGAAGTCCTGGAGCGCATCGCCGCGGCGCTGGGGCCGGGCGCGGTGCAGACCGGTGCGGATGCGCAGGGCGCCGCGGTGGACTGGCGGCGGCGCTACTTCGGCCGGCCGCTCGCGCTGGTGCGGCCCGCCTCGACCGCGGAGGTGGCGGCCGCGATGCGTATCTGCGCGCACACCGGCACCGCCGTGGTGCCCCAGGGCGGCAACACCGGCCTGTGCGGCGGGGCGACCCCCGACGCCTCGGGGCGGCAGATCGTGCTGTCGCTCGCGCGCATGAACCGCGTGCGCGAGCTCGACCTCCTCAACGGCGCCCTGACCGTCGAGGCCGGCTGCACGCTGGCGGCGGTCCAGCAGGCGGCGCTGGAGGCCGGGCGCCTGTTCCCCCTGAGTCTGGCCGCCGAGGGGACCGCGCAGATCGGCGGCAACCTCTCCACCAACGCCGGCGGTACCGCGGTGCTGCGCTACGGTAACGCGCGCGAACTGACGCTCGGGCTGGAAGTGGTGCTCGCGAGCGGTGAGGTCTGGGACGGGCTGCGCGGCCTGCGCAAGGACAACACCGGCTACGACCTGAAGCAGCTGTTCATCGGCGCCGAGGGGACGCTGGGGGTGATCACCGCGGCGGTGCTGAAGCTCCACCCGCTGCCGCGGGGGCGCGTCGCGGCGATCGCCGCGCTGCAGGTTGCGCAACAGGCGCTGCCCCTTTTCGCCTTCGCGCAGGAGCGGCTGGGCCCGCGGCTCACCGGCTTCGAATTGTTCTCGGACTTCTGCCTGGAACTGGTGCTGAAGCACTTTCCGGGCTCGGTGGCGCCGTTCGCCGCGCGTCATGCGCAGTACGTGCTGATCGAGGTGTCGGACCTCGATTCGGAGCGCGCCGCGGGCGCGGCGCTCGAGGATCTGCTCGCGCAGGCGCTGCAGGATGCGCTCATCATGGACGCCGCGGTGTCGGCGAGCCTCGCGCAGTTCCAGGCGCTGTGGGCGCTGCGCGACAACATCTCGGAGGCCCAGGCGCGCGAGGGGCCCAACATCAAGCACGACGTGTCGATCCCGATCTCGCGCATGGCCGAGTACATCGAGGCCGCCGGCGAAGCCATGGCGCGCGCCTTTCCGGGTTCGCGCAAGGTGGTCTTCGGTCACATCGGCGACGGCAACCTGCACTACAACGTCTCGCCCCCCGAGGGCGCGGACCCGGCCGCGTTCGCCCGCGACACCGCGGCCGTGAACCGGGTGGTCCACGACTGCGTGGCCCGCTTCGGCGGCTCGATCTCGGCCGAGCACGGCCTGGGCCAGTACAAGAACGTCGAGATCGCCCGCTACAAGTCGGCGCTGGAGCTGGAGCTGATGCGCGCGGTGAAGCGCGCGCTCGACCCCCAGGGGATCATGAACCCCGGCAAGGTCCTCGCCTGACGAATCTCGTGGCGAGCCGCGCGTGCGTGCTATATTCCGGCGTGCGCGGCCGAGCGGCGGCGCGTTCTTCGATACTTCCATCACCCTGAGCTGCGTGCCTTGAACTGCATGCGTACCGAGAACCGGGAGACCGAGCGGGAAAGCTGGCGTCGCTGGCGTTCCTGAGACCCGCTCGTCCCCCCGCGGTTCGCGCCCGCCCCGTGCGGCGCGATCCCGCAAGTTCCCGGCGACTACCCGCATGCTCGAGGAGCAGTTCATGACCGAAGCCGAATTCGACCGCCTCGCGGGCGAAGGCTACAACCGGATCCCGCTGGTCCTGGAAACCTTCGCCGATCTCGATACCCCGCTGTCGCTGTACCTCAAGCTCGCCAACCGCCCGGACACCTATCTGCTGGAATCGGTGGTCGGCGGCGAGCGCTTCGGGCGCTACTCGTTCATCGGCCTGGCCGCCCGCACCCGCTTGCGCGCGGCGGGCGAGAGAACCGAAGTCGTTCGCGACGGCCAGACGCTCGAGTCGCACACCGGCAACCCGCTCGAGTTCATCGCCGGCTACCTGAAACGCTTTCGCGCCGCGCCGCTTCCCGGGTTGCCGCGCTTCTCCGGCGGGCTCGCCGGCTACTTCGGCTACGACACGGTCCGCTACATCGAGCCGCGCCTGGGTCCATCGCTCAAGCCCGATCCGCTCGGCACCCCGGACATCCTGCTCCTGCAGACCGACGAGCTGGTGGTGGTGGACAACCTGAAGGGCAAGATCTCGCTCATCGTGCACGCCGACCCCGCGCTTGCCGGCGCGCGCGCGCGCGCCGAGGCGCGGCTGCACGAGCTGCGCCGGACGCTGCGCCGGCCGCTGCCGCTGCCGCTGCAGCACGCGAGCCGCGCGAGCGGCGCCCGCACCAATTTCGAGCGACCCGGCTACCTCGCCGCGGTGGCGCGCGCCAAGCGCTACATCCTCGACGGCGACATGATGCAGGTGCAGCTCGGGCAGCGCATCGCCAAGCCCTACACCGATTCGCCGCTTTCGCTGTACCGGGCGCTGCGCTCCATCAACCCCTCGCCCTACATGTACTACTACCATTTTGGCGACTGCGGCGGCGAGCGCGAAGGAAAGCGCGGCGGCGACTTCCACGTGGTGGGCGCATCGCCCGAGATCCTGGTCCTCCAGGAGCAAGGCGAGAAGGGAACGACGGTCACCATCCGCCCGCTCGCGGGGACGCGGCCGCGTGGCGTGACGCCGGATGAGGACCAGGCGCTCGGGCGGGAACTGCTCGCCGACCCCAAGGAGATCGCCGAGCACGTGATGCTGATCGACCTGGCGCGCAACGACATCGGCCGCATCGCCGAGACCGGTTCGGTGCGGGTGCCCGACAAGATGGTGATCGAGCGCTACTCCCACGTGATGCACATCGTCTCGAACGTCGAGGGGCGCCTCGCGCCCGGCATGAGCGCGCTCGACGTGCTGCGCGCCACCTTCCCCGCCGGGACGCTCACCGGCGCGCCCAAGGTGCGCGCCATGGAGATCATCGACGAGCTGGAGCCCGAGAAGCGCGGCATCTACGGCGGCGCGGTGGGCTACCTCAACTACCAGGGCGACATGGACCTCGCCATCGCCATCCGCACCGGCGTGGTGAAGGACGGCGTGCTCTACGCGCAGGCCGCCGCCGGCATCGTCGCCGACTCGGTGCCCGAGAACGAGTGGACCGAGACCGAGAACAAGGCGCGCGCCATCCTGCGCGCGGCCGAGATGGTGCAGGCCGGGCTGGACGAGGAGGACTAGGCATGCTCCTCATGATCGACAACTACGACAGCTTCACCTACAACCTGGTGCAGTACTTCGGCGAGCTGGGCGAGGAGGTGCGCGTGGTGCGCAACGACGAGATCACGCCCGCCGGCGTGGCGGCGCTCGCCCCGGCGCGCATCGTGATCTCGCCCGGCCCCTGCGCGCCGGCGCAGGCCGGCATCTCGCTCGCGGTGATCCGCGAGTTCGGCGCCCGGGTGCCGCTGCTCGGCGTGTGCCTGGGCCACCAGGCGCTCGGCGAGGCCTACGGCGCCCGTGTGGTGCACGCGCGGGCGCTGATGCACGGCAAGACCTCGCCGATCCTGCACGGCGGTCGCGGTGTATTCCGCGGGCTGCCGAGCCCTTTCACCGCCACGCGCTACCATTCGCTCGCCGTGGAACGCGCGAGCCTGCCCGAATGCCTGGAGGTCACCGCCCAGACCGAGGACGGCGAGATCATGGGCCTTCGCCACCGCTCGCACCCGGTGCAGGGCGTGCAGTTCCACCCCGAGTCGATCCTCACCGAGCACGGGCACCGCTTGCTCGCAAATTTCCTCGAGGCGTAACCCTGGCCGGCTGCATCAGGGACACCGTGGTACGGCGTCGGTGTGGTATTTTTTCTTGTAATACCGGGATGCGACAGTGAAGGATCGCCGATGACCTTGAGCGTCAAGCTGGACCGCGATCTGGAATCGTTGCTCGCGTCGCGCGGCCTCGGGCGAACCGCTTCACAACTTGCTCGGCGCATCGCTTGGGCGGCGGCCCGGACGCTGATCGGTCGCGGCGCCGGCGCCCGCGCAGCGGGTCGATGGTGCGCCCCGGAAACCCACAAGACCGCCGCGGAGGCTCCTGGCGTTTGCAGCCTCCCGTTCCCGGAACAGGCTGCAAGAGGCAGTGCGAGCGCGCGGCGCAGACAAGACACGAACACGGAGAAGACGCATGACCATCACCGCACAGGAAGCCCTCACCCGCACCATCGAACACCGCGAGATCTTCCACGACGAGATGCTCGAGCTGATGCGCCAGATCATGAGCGGGCAGATGTCGCCGGTGATGATCGCCGCGCTCGTCGTGGTCCTGCGGGTGAAGAAGGAGACCATCGGCGAGATCACCGCGGCGGCGCAGGTGATGCGCGAATTCGCCACCCGGGTGAGCGTGAAGGACCCGGACGCACTGGTCGACATCGTGGGCACCGGGGGCGACGGGGCGCACACCTTCAACGTCTCTACCGCGGCGATGTTCGTGGCCGCCGCGGCCGGCGCCCGTGTCGCCAAGCACGGCAACCGCGCGGTCTCGTCCCGGTCGGGGAGCGCCGACGTGATGGAGGCCCTGGGCGTCAACATCGACCTCTCGCCCGAGGCGGTCGGGCGCTGCATCGACGCGGTGGGCGTGGGGTTCATGTTCGCGCCCGCGCATCACCCGGCGATGAAGCACGCGGCGCCGGTACGGCGCGAACTGGGCGTGCGCACCCTGTTCAACATCCTCGGGCCGCTCACCAACCCCGCCGGCGCCCAGACGCAGGTGATGGGCGTGTTCCATCCCGACCTGGTGGGCATCCAGGTGCGGGTCCTGCAGCGGCTGGGCGCCCGGCACGTGATCACGCTGTACGGCATGGAGGGACTGGACGAGATCTCCATCTCAGGGCAGACGATGATCGGCGAGCTGCGCGAGGGCCGGGTGAGCGAGTACCTCGTGCACCCGGAGCGTTTCGGGCTGCCGGTGCACGATCCGCGCACGCTGCGGGTGGAGACGGTCGAGGAGTCGCGCGCCATGGTGCTCGCCTCGCTGGAGGGCAAGTCCAGCCCGCAGCGCGACATCGTCGCGCTGAACGCCGGGGCGGCGATCTACGTGTGCGGGCGCGCCGCGAGCTTCGAGCAGGGCGTGGAGGCGGCGTTCGAAGCGATCGCGAGCGGCGCGGCGCGCGCCAAGCTGGAGGAGTTCATCCGGTTCACGCAAGGGCTCGCAGCCGGTGGCT
>JADLDQ010000027.1 GCA_020846575.1 Burkholderiales bacterium | reverse complement strand
CGCTTCCAGGACGGCAAGCGCGTCGTTTCCCAGATTCTCGTCGAGCTTGAGTCTCACGCCATATCTTCGAGCTTGATTGGAACGTATCGCTCACGGGCCATCTCGGAGCCGTACGCTATGCACGCCTGGATGTCTTCCCGAGTCAATCCCGGATAGTTGGCGAGGATTTCATCGAAGGTCGCACCATCCGCCAGCAGATCCAGTATGAGCGAGACCCAGATGCGGTGGCCGCGCACACACGGCTTCCCAGCACAGCGTCGCGGATCGATCCAAATGCGTTTGAGCAGTTGTTCGCGATTCATAGCGCCGCATCCATTCGTTCGGACGCCGGATCGCTGAAGGCCAACGATCCGACAGTTCACAGGCCCGCTGGAATTGTAACCTTGTGTCCAGCACCTCTGCTCTGCAGTCAGTGCGGCACTCCAGCGCGGGTCGGACACCTCTCCGAAATGACGTAGCGCGTCCGACTGGACCGCAAGTCCTTCAATTGCAGCGCGCCCGGCGCGATTCGAACCGCGCCGTCCCGCCGCGGCGCTACTTCCCGAAAGCCACCAGCCTCTCCATCGCGCTCAGGTACTCGTTCTGCAGCGCGTACATGATCTCGCGCACCGTGGTCTCGCCGCTCATGGTGCCGGCCACCTGGCCCGCGGGGAAGGAGCAGTACTCGTCGCGCTGGGCGCGCTCGATGCGCGCCTTGGCCTGGTTGAACAGGATGCTCTGCAGCGGCGCCATCAGCGGAGCGGGCGCGCCGGGCTGCTCCCAGGCTTCCGAGGCCTTGCTGCGGATCATGCGCACGGTCTTGCCCGACATCCAGCGGCGGATGACCGCGTCCTCGGTGCGCGCCCGGAACAGCACCCGCTTCTCCATCGGCGTCAACTCGCTCTCGCGCGTTCCGAGCCAGACGGTGCCGCACCATACGCCCTGCGCCCCGAGCGCCAGGGCCGCCGCGATCTGGCTGCCGCGGCTGATGCCGCCGGCCGCGAGCACCGGGATGCCGCCGGCGGCCTCCACCACCATCGGCACCAGCACCAGCGTGGAGATGGTGCCGGTGTGCCCGCCGGCCTCGGTGCCCTGGGCGATCAGCAGATCGACGCCTGCCTGGCGCTGGTGGCGGGTGTGCGCCGGGCTGCCGCACATGCCGCCGACCAGGATGCCGCGCCGGTGGAACTCCTCCACGGCGTCCCCGGGCGGGGCGCCGAGCGCGCTCACCACCAGGTTCACCTTGTCGTGGCGCAGCGTCACCTCGATGAACCGGGTGGCGCCTTCGGGCGTGTAGTTGCGCTCGCGCGCCATGTAGTCCTGGTAGATGCGCTCGTCTTCGCCCGGCGGCAGCGGCGGGATGCCGGCCGCATCGAGCATCTCGCGCACGAAGGCGCGCTGCTTCTCGGGGATCAGTTCCTTCAGCGGCCCCGGCGCCTTCGCGGCCTCCTTGTCGTACTTGTTGGGGATCACGATGTCCACGCCGTAGGGCCGGCCGCCGACGTGCTCGTCGATCCAGCGCAGTTCGATCTCGAACTGTTCCGGCGAGTACGTGAGCGCGCCCAGTACGCCGTAGCCGCCGGCCTTCGTCACCTCGACGACGACGTCGCGGCAGTGGGTGAAGGCGAAGATCGGCACCTCGCAGCCGAGGCGCTCACAGATGGGCGTTCGCATGGTCGCATCCTCTCGATAACGGCGGCAGTCGACCCGGGAAACGCCGCTCACACTTCATGGCCGGGCCGCGCCCGCAGGCATTGCCCTCCGCAAGCGCCGGCTCGCACGGGGTTCGCCGCGCATGGCGCCACCCGCTCAGACGGTCCCCCTCTGGGCGAGCCCGCGCAGCTCCTCGGCGCTCATGCCGAGCCAGTCCTGGTACACGCCGCGGTTGTCCGCACCCAGCTTGCGGCCGGGGTGGCGGACCCTTGCGGCGCCATCGCCGAGCTTGAAGGGCGAGCGCGGCATGCGCAGCTCCCCCAGCTCCTCGTCCAGGACGCTGACGAAATCCCCGCGCGCCCTGAAGTGCTCGTCCTCGAACATGTCGCCGATGCTGTACACCGGGGCGACCGGCACGCCGGCCGCTTCCAGCTCCGACAGCGCCTGCGAGCGCTCGACGCTCCCGATCCACTGCTTCAGCGCGCCGCCGACCTCGACGAAGTGCTCGGTCGGCGTGCCGGTGGTGTACTCGCCGTTGCCCGACAGCGCCGCGCCGCGCGAGCGCAGGAACCGGTCGACCCTGGCGATCAGGGCGCCCGAGATCACCGAGAACACCACCCAGCCGCCGTCGCGCGTGCCCGCGACATCGCGCAGGATGCGCTTGCCCAACTGGTCGCCGCGACCAGGCGACACGCCCGAGCAGCCGGTCTCGGTGATGTAGGACCCCATGACGTAGAGCAGCGGGTCGTACAGACTCATGTCGATCGCCTGGCCGCGACCCGGCTGCGGTCCGCTGTCGCGCTGGCGCAGCGCGAGCATCACGGCGTAGGCGCCCATGGCGGCGGCCATCGGGTCCGCGACCGGCGCGCCCGGCAGGAAAGGCTTGGTGTCGGCTTCGCCGGTGAGATAGATCAACCCGCTCATCGCCTCGGCGAGCGCGCCGTAGCCGGGACGGCGCGCGTAGGGCCCGGTTTGGCCGAAACCCGAGAGCTGCAGCAGGATGATGCGCGGGTTGAGCGCCGCGAGCTCGTCATAGCCCAGACCCCATTCCTCCAGCGTCCCGGGCCGGAAGCTCGCCAGCACCACGTCGGCGCGGACCGCGAGCCGGCGGAACAGGGCGCGCCCCTCCTCGCAGGAGAGGTTGCAGGTCACGCACTCCTTGTTGCGCGCCATGAACTTCCAGTAGGTGCCCTTGCCCGAGCGGCCGAGCTTGCGCCCGTCGTCCCCCTTGCCGGGCTGCTCCACCTTGATGACGCGCGCGCCGAAATCGGCGAGCAGCGCTCCCATGATCGGCCCGCCGATCACGGTGGTGGTGTCCAGCACCACCACGCCGGTGAGCGGCTGGCGGCTCCCGGTGTTCTCCGCGACGTCTCCTGTCATGACCTCTCCCGACGTACCCGCGACGCCGCCCGCGTGGCGGCGCGCGCTCAATTCCCCCCGAAGCGCGCCGTCTGGTCGAATCTCGGTCGTGCGAACAGCAGCGCCGCCGACACGGTGATCCCCGAGACCACGCCGATGATGCTGCCGAGCGCGGCGAGCTGGGAGTAGGTGCCGTTGTCGAACAGGGAGAGGATCAGGTAGCCGATCACCGGGTTGCGCGGCCCGGAGAGGATCGCCGCGGCGTTCAGCTCCCCGACCACCAGCGTGAAGATGAGCGCCCAGCCCGCGGCGAGGCCGGGCAGTATCAGCGGAAGCTGCACCGTCCGGAAGGTGCGGCCGGGGCGCGCGCCGAACACGCGCGAAGCCTCGACCAGCTGGTTCCCCACCTGCTGCACCGCCGACTCGGCGGCGATCGACGCCTGCGGGAAGTACACCGCCAGGTAGGCGAGGAACAGGATCAGCCAGGTGCCGCTCAGATCGAAAGGCGCGAAACCGAACACGACCAGCACGCCGATCGCGAACACGATGTGCGGGATCGCCGACGGGATCTTGGTGGCGAGTCCCAGCGATTTCTCGCGCATGCCGCCCAGGTTCTTCGCGTGGATGGCCAGGATGCCGCTCACCAGCACCACCACGGTGGTCGTCAGCACCGCGAGCACCGCGCTGTTCATGATCGAGGCGCGCGCCTGGGGCTCGGCGGCGAAGTCGGCATAGTTTCCCCAGGAAAGATCGGCCGGCCGGATCGCGGGGGTCCAGAACGGCTGCAGCGACACCAGGAACAAGGCGGCGAGCGGCAGCACCGAGGTCAGCGCGACATAGACCAGGAGCAGCGCGCGCGCCGGCCAGCGCCATCCCCCGAGCGCGATCCGATTGGGCCGGATCCCCATCCCGCCGATCTGCGCGTGTCCGGCCTGCGCGGCGATGCGCCGCTGCAGGAGCCAGATCAGGCCGATCAGCACCACCAGGGCGAAGCCCAGGATCACCGCCTGCCCGATCCTGGGCGGATAGGCGAAATGGAGCAGCCGGTACATGTACACCGAGAGCACGTCGATGCGCGCCGCCGTGCCGAGCAGGGCCGGGATCGAGTACAGGCCGAGCGAGGAGATGACGCACAGCAGCGCCGAGGAGCCCACGGCATGGCGGATGGCGGGCACCGAGACCCCGGCGAAGCACGCCAGGCGCCCCTTGCCGAACACGCGCGCGGCCTCCTCCAGCGACGGGTCGAGCGTGCTGAAGGCGGCGGCCGCGACCACGTACACGTGCGGAACGTTGAACAGCACATAGAGGAACACGAGCCCCGGCCAGCTCTGGATGGCGAGACTCGAGGCGTCCAGGTCCAATCCGATGGCGCGCAATGCGGCGAGCACCGGACTCGCCAGGAATCCGGCGCGCGGGTCGGCGAGGAACAGCCAGCCGATGGACAGGGCCACGGGCGGCAGCAGCAGCGGTATCACCGGCAGCAGGCGCGACAGCGCGCCCCAGCGGGCGTCGGTGCGTTCGACCAGCCAGGCGAAGAAAACGCCGATCGGCACCGCGATTGCCGTCGTCGCCAGGGCGATGAACGCGGTATTGCGCGCCGCAGCCAGCAGGTCCGGCGCACCGAAGGTGGCGATCCACAGATCGCTCGCCGGTTGCCCCTCCGGAAAAATCGCCTTCACGAAGATCGCCGCGATCGGCACGAAGATGAGCGCCAGCATGCCCAGCGTCAGGACCGCGACGGCGAGCGCGAAGGGCGAGCGCGCAATCCACGCCCGCACCGGCTGCATCGGGCTTACTCCGGCAGCCATCGCAGGCTCGCGCTTTCGGGAAGCACCTCGACGGTTTCGCCCGGCTCGGGGTAACTGCAGGACGAGTCCACGTCGAACATCCAGACCATCACCTGCTGCCCCGATACGTCGACCAGGACTTCACAGCGCGCGCCGAAGTGGGTCGACTCGCGCACCGTGCCGCGCAAGCGCGGCTCGTCCTCGGCCGGGACGCCCGGCGCGCCTGCGCGCAGCAGCTTCACCCGTTCGGGGCGGATGACGACCCAGCCTTGGTCGCCGGGTCCGACGCCGGCCCGCTCCAGCGCCAGCCGCAGCGTGCCCAGGCCGGTGGACACCTGAGCGCTCGAGCCCTCGACCGCCTCGACCTGCCCCGCCCAGCGGTTGATCTCTCCCACGAACCCGGCGACATAGAGCGAGGCCGGGCGGTTGTAGACTTCGCGGCCCGGCGCGATCTGCCGGATCCTGCCGTGATCCATGACGGCCAGGGTGTCGGCGAGTTCCATCGCCTCTTCCTGGTCGTGGGTCACGTAGATCCCGGCAAAGCGCGTCTGCTGCTTCAGTTCCCGCAACTGCGCCCGCAGGCGCCGCCGCACCCGCGCATCGACGTTCGAGAGGGGCTCGTCGAACAGGATCACCGAGGGCGACGCGACCAGGGCGCGCGCCAGCGCCACGCGCTGCTGCTGGCCGCCGCTCAGCTCGCTCGGGTAGCGATGGTCGAAGCCGGCCACCCCCAGCCGGGAGAGCACGTCCTGCACTTTCGCCCGCACGTCCCGGCGCGCCTCGCGCGAGAGCGAGGTGAGCGGGTAGGCGACGTTCTCGAACACCGTCATGTGCGGCCACAGCGCGTACGACTGGAACATCATGCCGATGCGCCGCTCCTCCGGCGGCAGGCCGACGCGGTTCGCGGCGGAGAACACGCGGCGCCCGCCGATGAGAATCTCGCCCGCGTCGGGGGTCTCCAGGCCGGCGATGCAGCGCAACAGCGTGGTCTTGCCGCAGCCGCTGGGACCGAGCAGCACCAGCAGCTCGCCCACACGCACACCGAGGTCCACGCCGTCCACCGCCGGCACGGGCGGATGCCCGCCGCTGCGGTAGGACTTCGCCAGGCCGTCGACGCGCACGGCCAGGGCGAGGCCGCGGCCCTCGCCCGCATGATCCCCGGCATCGGGTGCGGCGTGCGAAGTCTCCATGGAAAGGGGAGCCGCGCTGCGGGCGGCGCAAACCCGCCCGGGCGTCCGGCCGCGACCTAGCGTCCCTCGAAGCGCGGCGGCGGGCGTTTGTCGACGAACGCCTTGGCCGCCTCGTGGAAATCGCGCGTCAGGTGCAGCGCGGGACTGTGCTCGGTCAGGATGAAGGACAGGCGCTGGTTCTCCAGCAGGTACAGCCGCCGCGAGCGCACGCCCGCGCGCACCGCCAGCGGCGGGTTCTTCAGGATCTGGCGCGCGAAATCCTCCGCCACGCTCATGTGCTGGCCGTCGGGCGTGGCGCGCGTGATGATCCCGCGCTGCGCGGCCTCCTCGCCGGTGAACATGCGCCCGGTGAGGCCGATCTCGTCGGCGAAGGCGCCCGCCCCGCGATAGCGCAGCAGCGCCCACAGCGTCGAGCCGTGCAGCCCGCGGCCCACCTCGGTGACTTGGAACTGCGTCGAGGCGGCCGCGATCACCAGGTCGCAGGAAAGGCACAGGCCCACGCCCATGCCCATGACGTAGCCGTGCGCGGCGGCGATGATCGGCTTCCAGTTGACGAAGTCGAAGAACAGATCGCGGCGGCGGGTTTCGGGCGACCACAGGCCGAAGGACTCCAGCTCCTCGCGCGGGCGCAGCTGGCGCTGGCGCACGTCGGCGCCGCTGGTGAAGGCGCGGCCCGCACCGTGCACGATCGCGACGAAGGCGTCGGGGTCGAGGTCGAAGTGCTGGAACGCGAGGCGGACTTCACCGACCACCTTATCGCTCATGGCATTGAGCTTGTCCGGCCGGTCGAGCATGATGTAGGCGATGCGATCCTCGACACGGTAGCGCACGAATTCCAATTCGGGCAGCGGGTGACGATAGGCGGACGCCGTCTTTGATTCGCTCACGTCTGGACTTCCTTCTTCCGGTTCGATCCTGATTCTCAGGACGCCGCGGCCAGTGCGCGGCCCGCCCTACTTGCCGCCCACGCCGATCGAGCGCAGCAGTTCCTGTTCCCGTTGCGGGCTGATCGCGTCATTGAGCGGCTCCGGGTTCCTGACAGGCGTGCACCCGAGCTTGCCGTCCGGATCACCGGCCACCGACACGCGCCCGAGCCGGCACGCGGCGCGAATGCCGTTCTCGGACAGCAGCCAGTTGAGGTACAGGCGCGCCGTGTTGGGGTGGGGAGCGCTCGACACCATGCCGATGACCCGAAGCGACACCAGCATCGGCTCGTCCATGTTCTGCGTCGCAATCGGCGCTTTCTTCGCCATTAGCTGGGTCGCGAAATCCGGGAAGGTGGGGAAGTTCATGGCGTACGCGCCCGCCGCGATCATCTGCACGCCGGAGGCGCCGCTCTGCGTCAGCTTGACATCCTGGGCGGCGATCTTCCTCAGGAAATCGGCGCCGAAGCGCTTCGCCAGCCCGTCGAGCCAGCCCATGTAGTTGTCGGCGACGCGCGGATCGGTGAGCAGGATCTTGCCCTTCCACCGGGGGTCGATGACCTCGCTCCACTTCCTGGGCGCCGCGGCCTGTGGCACCTGGTCCGTGTTGTAGTGGAGCACGATGATGTCGGTGGTCCAGGTGAACGCGTTCTTCGCGACCCAGCGCGACGGCCAGGCGGCAAGGTTGGGAACGGCCTCCCGGTTGAGGGGGGAAAACCACTGGGGATTGGTCTCGAAGGGGACCGGCGAGCTGACGCTGAACACGTCGGCCTGGTTGCGCTTCGCGTCGAACTCGGTGGCGAAGCGCTGCACCAGCGGCGTCTGGGCGAGCCGCAGGTAGCTTCCCTTGATCCGGTATTCCTTCTCGAACTCCGCGAGCAGCGCGCGGCTCAAACCCTCGTTGGAAGAGGAATAGAGCATGAAGGCGCCGCCCTCCGCGCGCGCCGCCTTGACGAGCGACTCCGGCGCGCCCGCCTGGGCCCCGGCATGCCCCGGCACCGCAAGCGAAAGGCAGGCGATCGAGAGCGCCGCGGCGCCGAGCGCTCCGGCCGGGCGGCGGCGCGGCGTGAGGTCCTTGCGGCGGGGAAACGAAATCGACATGAGTCGCTCCGATCAGAACGTCAACGCTTCCATGAGTCGGCCGACATCGCCCTGCTCGTCCAGATGCCAGAGCTGCTCGAGTACGCCCTCCAGCCGGCTGTCGGTGAGAAAGGGCGCCGCGCCGTTCCTGAACTTCTCGGAGAGCTCCTCGTCGCTCATGTCGAAACCCGCCACGGGCGTTCCGCGCGCGTAGCGCGTCTCGCGCACGTGCGTGCGCCCCTTCGCGACGACCGTGACGCGTGCGGCCCATGCCCGCCGGTCCTCTCGCTTGGCGGCCTGCGCCTTGGGATCGATGCCGACGGTGACCTTCTTCATGAAGGCGTGCAGGCGCGGGTCCGCCCGTACCGATAGGTCCTGCCAGGCCGGACCGAACGGGACCCGGTACGCGGCCGCCGCGAGGTTGAACGGCAGGCTGAACTGGGCATCGCTCTGGCTGACCACGCTCATCGGGTCGGGATTCGCCGCGAACGGCATGCCCAGCGCCTCGACCGAATCGATTTCCGCCGGCTCGAGCTCGTGCGAGCGCAGGATGTCCAGGAAGCAATCGAGCTGGGCGTGGAAGAAGCGGCAGCAGGCGTAGGGCTTGAACTGGAAATCCGCCGACAGCCACACCCTGCCCAGTTCGTGCAGCACCGACTCCGAATTCCAGTGGGCGGCGCCGTAGAACTTCCAGAAGCCGTGCGGCGCATCGAGGACCGAGGTGTTGCCGGTGCACCCCTCCTCGGCGAGCAGCGCCGCCGTGACCGCCGCCTGACACAGCCACCCGCTGGGCGCGTACTTGATCATGGGCTTGGGCGGTCTCGCATCGTGCCAGTCCTTGCCGGTGGGCAGCGAGCAGAAGTAAGCGGCCAGCCCCAGCGCGTTGGCGAGCCTGCCCGCGTCCAGGCCGAGCAGGCGCCCCGCGCCCAGCGCCGCCCCGAGCACGCCCTCGTTGCCGTTGCCGAATACATCGGGCGAGGTCGCCTTCTCGATGTAGGTCGAGGTATACGCGGACATCGCCGTGTACAGGCGCCAGGCGAGTTCGTGCGCGACCGTGATGCAGGCGATCAGCTCGCG
>JADLDQ010000026.1 GCA_020846575.1 Burkholderiales bacterium | reverse complement strand
TTCTGCGCGGGCAATTCGGGGCTGCGCTGCGGCGCACGGCCTGCATGACGCTCGAGAAGCGCTGCGAACCTTGCCCGCTGCTGCGGACCTGCCCCTACCCGGCGATCTTCCAGACGCCCGCGCCCGCTTCTCACCCCCTGCAGCGGTTCACCGATGTGCCCAATCCCTACGTGATCGAGCCACCGCCCATGGGCACGCGCGTACTGCCGCCCGGGGACAGGCTGGAATTCGGGCTGGTGCTGGTCGGTCGCGCGCTCGAGCAGCTCCCGCTCGTCGCCTACGCCTTTCAGCGCGCGTTTCGAGTCGGGGTTGCCAAGGTGCGGGCGCGTGCGGAACTGGAATCGATCGAGCTGCAAGCGCACGGTGCGATGATCCCGGTGTGGGATCCGGAAAGTGCACGGATACTGGAGCACGACCACGGGCTGGTCGTGCCGCGGTTCGAGAACGAGTCCGACGCGCGGCTGGAATTCGTCACGCCGCTGCGGCTGCAGCACCAGGGCACGCCGCTGCAGGCGCAGCAGCTGCATCCGCGCACGCTCGTGACCGCCTTGATGCGGCGGGGCTCGCTGCTGTTCGAGCTCCACGCCGGAATTCGAGGCCTCGCCGAGAATGCGCCAGCCCTGGCCGCTCAGGCGCAGGCGCTGCAGGACGAACGCCGCCTGGAATGGCGCGACTGGACGCGTTATTCCAGCCGCCAGCACTCGGCGATGACGCTGGGCGGCGTGGTCGGGCAATGGACGCTGCGCGGAGATCTCACCGTGCTGCTGCCCTGGCTGTGGCTGGGGCAGTGGCTGCATGCCGGAAAGAATGCGACCATGGGGCTCGGGCGATACGAATTGCGGGTGGGCGGGAAGTGACGACTTTGCAGGATCTCAGGCGCCGGCGGGAAGAACTGCTGCAGCTTGCCGCGCGCCACCACGCCGTCAGCGTGAGCGTATTCGGATCGGTGCTTCGCGAAGAGGACGTCCCGACCTCGGACATCGATTTCCTGGTCGAGTTCGCACCGGAGGCGTCGCTGTTCGACCAGGTGGCCTTGCAGCAGGATCTCGAAGTGCTGCTCGGGCGTCGCGCCGATGTGGTCACCCCTGGTGGCGTCAGTCCTTTCCTGCGCGAACGCATACTCAAGGAGGCCTTGCCGCTGTGAGGCGCGATCGCAGGGCCTACCTGGAGCATGTCCGCCTGTGCGCGGAACGCATCGCTGCTTACACGGCCGGTGGGAGAGCGGATTTCCTGACGGACACCAAGACCCAGGACGCGGTGGTGCGCAATCTGGAGATCATCGGACAGATCGTCCGCGATCTGGACGTCGATGCGCTCGGCGCGGTTGCGCCCCAAGTCCCCTGGCGGCAGATCGCCGGCATGCGCAACGTTCTTGCACACCAGTACCTCGGCGTGGACCTGAAGCTGGTCTGGAACGTCGTCGACCAGCATCTCCCGCTCCTGCGGCGAGAGATCGAGCGGCAGCTCACCGCCGGGCCGCCTGGCGACAAGGACGCCTGAATTCGCCACGCCCCGCACCGGGGGCAAGCCAGGCGCCAATGCGGTGGAATGCCATGCAGGTTCACGTCGCCATCGTGTCGGAGCAGCTGCTGGCGAACGTGATCCCGGTGCTCATGGCGCGACCGGCGCGCCTCTATCTCGCCTGTTCCACGGAGATGGCAGAGCGGGGATACGCGCGTCGGCTCGCCCGGTTTCTCGAGCGGCGCGGTGTCGAGACGCTAATCGTCGAGGACGTGCCGGCGGCCGGCCTTCAGAGTATTCGCGAATCTGCCCTGGATCTGCTCACCCGGGTACAGTCGGAAAATGCCGGCGGTGAAATCGTCCTGAACGCGACCGGGGGCAACAAATTGATGGCGCTCGGCTTCGTCGAGGCATTCCGGGACGCCGCCGCGGCGATCCTGTACGCCGATACCCAGCACCGGCGTATCGAGTTCCTGCCCGCACGCGACGGCGAATCTCGAAGCGACGAGCCGATGCGCGATGTTCTGGACGTGCCCAGCTACCTCTCGGTGCAGGGTTTCGAGCTGGCGGCCGCCCGCTCGGACGATCCGGCCTGTGTCTCGAGGCTCGCGCGCCGTAAGGATGCGGCCAAGCACTTCGGGGTGCACGCCCGCGCGCTCGGGTCGTTCATCGGCACGCTCAACGCGTTGGCGCAGGCGGCCACGGGTGGCTGCGCGGATCTGGTGGCGCCCTGCCAGGCGTTTCGCGATCTCCGCTCGCAGAACTGGCGGGAGGCGCTCGGGCTGCTTGCGCGCAAGGAAATCATCAAGTGGGCGGGGGAGCGCGACATCGAGTTCCTGGATACCGATGCCGTGCGCTTCTGCGCCGGGGGCTGGCTGGAGGAGTACGCCTGGCACGTGATCAGCGACGAGCGTCCCTTCGACGCACGGCTGGGCGTCACCGGTGCCTGGGAGCACGGGCGGGCCGCGCGTAACGAGTTCGATGTGTTGGCGACGAGCGGGAACCAGCTTCTCTTCGTGGAGTGCAAGACGCTGCGCCACGGACGGGACGCAGGCGCCGACAGCGATCTCCTGTACAAGCTGGACAGCCTGGGCCGCGATGCGCGCGGCCTGTACGGATCGAGCTGGCTGCTCGCAGCGCGCGAGCCCACCGAGGAGATGCGCGATCGGGCGAACGCGCAGCGCATCCGCATCATCGGCCCCTCGGAGCTGCCCTGGCTGCGCGATATCGTGCGCGACTGGCTGCGCGGCCCGGCGGCCGGCTGATCGGCGCGCAGGCCGCAGGCTTGCCGCGCCGGACTTCGCGAGGCGCATCCTTCATGATCGCGGCGTCGAACCATGGAACTGCCGCGATGAGCAAGCGTGATTTCTTCCTGGCCGCCTACGACGTCTCGGACCGCGGGCGCCTGCGCGCGGCGCTCGACCTGGTGCGGGGCTACGCCACGGGCGGCCAGAAGTCGGTGCACGAGATCTTTCTTACGCCCGCAGAAAGAGGCGCGCTGCTGTGCGACATGAGTCTCATCCTGGAGCATGGCGAAGATCGCTTCCTGCTTCTGAAGCTCGATCTCCGTGCCCGCTGCCACGCGCTGGGCGTGGCCACTGCGCCCGAAGACGGCAGCTATTTCTACGTGGGGTAGCGGATCATGGCCACGCTGATCCTGGATCGCGCGCAGCTGGAGGTGCGCACCGAAGGCGACGCTCTGGCGATTTTCGAGGCGGGTGCGCGAGGCGGCACGGTGCCCCTCAGGTTGCTCGATCGAGTCGTCCTGCAGGGCGGCCAGACACGCCTGGACAGCGGGGTCCTGCTGCGTCTGGCGGAGGCCGGCGTGGCGATGCTGCTGCTCAGTCCGCGCGTGAGCCGCCGCGTGGCGGTCGTCCTTGGGCCGATGCACAACGACGCGGCGGTTCGACTCGCGCAATCGCGCCGGGTGTTCGACGCGGCGTTCTGCACCCGCTGGGCGCGTGACCTGGTTCTTGCCAAGATCCGCCGCCAGCTTCGCCTTCTGACCCGGGCGCTCGGCGAGCGGCCGGACGCGCGCAAGACGCTGGGCGAGGCAACGGCCGGCCTCGCTGCGGCGGTCGATCGGCTCTGCGCAGGGGTCGAATCGATCGAGACGATCCGGGGTATCGAGGGCAGCGCGGCGCGGGCACACTTCCAGGGGTTCAGCGCCCTTGTCCCGTCGTCGCTCGGATTCACCGGCCGCAACCGCCGCCCGCCACGAGACCCGGTGAACGCGTGCTTGTCCCTTGCTTACACGCTGCTGCATTTCGACGCGGTGCGTGCGGCGCACATTGCGGGCCTCGACCCGCTGCTCGGCTTTTACCATCGCCCGTCGTTCGGGCGGGAGTCGCTTGCCAGCGATCTGATCGAGCCGCTTCGCCCCATCGTGGACGGGTGGGTATGGGGCCTGTTGCGCTCTCGAGA
>JADLDQ010000025.1 GCA_020846575.1 Burkholderiales bacterium | reverse complement strand
TGGTGCTGTTCGGCGCCACCGGCGATCTCGCCTATCGCAAGATCTTCCCGGCGCTGCAGGCCATGGTGCGGCGCGGTGTGCTGGACGTGCCGGTGATCGGCGTGGCGCGCTCGGGCTGGACGCTCGAGCGCCTGCGCGAGCGCGTGCGCGCGAGCCTGCAGGAACACGGCGACGGCGGCGATGCCGCGGCCGGGGAACGGCTCGCCGCCCTGCTCGGTTACGTGGACGGGGACTATCGCGAAGCCGCCACGCACCAGCGCCTGCGCGCGGCGCTCGGCGCGGCGCAGCGCCCGCTGCACTACCTGGCGGTACCGCCCAGCCTGTTTGCGCCGGTCGTCGGCGGCATCGGGGACTGCGTTGGCGCCCGGGACGCGCGCGTGGTGGTCGAGAAACCGTTCGGGCGCGACCTCGCCTCGGCCCGGGCGCTGAACCGCGTACTGCATCGCAGCTTCGCCGAATCCCAGGTGTTCCGGATCGATCACTACCTGGGCAAGGAGGCGGTGCAGAACCTGCTCTACTTCCGCTTCGCCAACGCCTTCCTCGAACCGGTGTGGAACCGCAACTACGTGACGAGCATCCAGATCACCATGGCCGAGGAGATCGGTGTGCAGGGGCGCGGCCGCTTCTACGAGGAGGTGGGCGCGGTGCGCGACGTGGTACAGAACCACCTGCTGCAGGTACTCGCGCACCTGGCGATGGAGCCGCCGGTGGGCGGCGGCGCCGAGTCCTTGCGCGACGAGAAGGTGAAGGTGTTCCGGGGCATCCGAGCGCTTTCCGCGGCGAACCTGGTGCGCGGCCAGTACGAGGGCTATCGCGCCGAAGACGGCGTGGCGCCCGGGTCGCAGATCGAGACGTACGCCGCGCTGCAATTGCACCTGGATTCCTGGCGCTGGGCGGGCGTGCCGATCCTGATTCGAGCCGGCAAGCGGCTGGCGGCCACGGCCACCGAGGTGCTGGTGCAGCTTGCGCGTCCCCCGCAGCAGGTATTCGGCGAGGCGCTCGCGCCGGACCCGAACTATTTCCGCTTCCGGCTCGGCCCCGATCGCGTCGCCATCGCGATCGGAGCCTCGACCAAGCAGGTCGGAACCGAGATGAGCGGCGAGCCGGTCGAGCTGTTCGTGTGCAACGATCATGGTTCGCGCATGAGCGCCTACGAGCGTCTCATCGGCGACGCGCTGAAGGGCGATCCGACTCTGTTCGCACGCGAGGACGGTGTCGAGGCCGCCTGGGCCATCGTCGACCCGGTACTCGACCTGCCGCTCCCGGTGCACGCCTACCGCCAGGGCAGTTGGGGGCCGCAGGAAGCCGGCGCCCTGGCGGATGTGTGCGGCGGCTGGCATCGTCCCGCCAAGGGCTGAACCGTGCGCACCGAACTGCTGCCCGATGCCGAGGCCGCCGCGCACTGGGCCGCCGCTTTCATCGCAGCGCGCGCTCGCGAGGCGGTGCGCGCGCGCGGCCGCTTCGTGTTCGCGCTGAGCGGCGGTGAAACGCCGCGGCCGATGCTGGAGGCGCTGTCGCGGCAGCCGCTGCCGTGGGAGCACGTCGAATTGTTCCAGGCCGACGAGCGCGCAGTCCCGCGCGCGAGCGAGGCGCGCAACCTGACGCAAATCGAGCGTCTCCTGGTCGGTCCGGCGGCGATACCGGCGCAGCGCGTGCACGCCATGCCCGTGGAAGAGGACGACCTGGCGGCTGCCGCCGCGCGCTACGCGCAAACCCTCGCCGCCGTCGCCGGAGCGCCGCCGGTGCTCGACCTGGTCCACCTCGGTCTGGGCGCCGACGGGCACACCGCGTCGCTGTTCGCCGGCGATGCGGCGCTCGAGGTCGCCGGCGCCTGGGTCGCGCCCGCCGGGCCGTACCGCGGGCATCGCCGCCTGACTCTGACCGTGCCGGCGCTCGATCGCGCGCGCTGCCTGTTGTGGCTGGTGTGCGGGGCGGACAAGGCCGAGATGCTGGCGCGCCTGCGCGAGGGCGATGACGGCATTCCGGCCGGGAGGCTGGCGCGCGATCGCGCCTGGATCGTGGCCGACGACGCGGCCGGCCGGCCGCGGCCGCCTGTGGCTGGGGCGACGCCTTGAAAGTCCTCGCGATCGACGTCGGCGGCAGCCACGTGAAGTGCCTCGTGAGCGGCAAGTCGGCCGCGCGCGTGTTCGTCTCGGGACCGGCGATGACGGCGGCCGGGATGGTCGAGGGCGTGCTGGCGATCACGCGCGGCTGGTCCTACGAGGCGGTGTCGATCGGTTACCCCGGACCGGTGATGCACGGCTCCCCGGTGCGCGAGCCGCGTAACCTGGGGAAGGGCTGGCTGGGTTTCGATTTCGCGGGCGCGTTCGCGCGGCCGGTCAAGCTCGTCAACGACGCGGCGATGCAGGCACTCGGAAGCTACCAGGGCGGGCGGATGCTGTTCCTCGGCCTGGGCACCGGGCTGGGCTCGGCGCTGATCGTCGGGGGCGAGATCGAGGCCATGGAGCTGGCTCACCTGCCGTACAAGAAAGGCCGCAGCTACGAGGACTGCGTCGGGGCACGCGGCCTCGCGCGCCTCGGCAAGAAGAAGTGGCGCAAGGCCGTGCTCGACGTGATCGATTCGCTGAACAGCGCGCTGCGACCCGATTACGTGGTGCTGGGCGGCGGCAACGCCCGCAAACTCCAGAATCTGCCCGGCTACGTGCGCCGCGGCGACAACGCCAACGCCTTTCTCGGCGGATTCCGGTTGTGGAACGACCGCCCCGCGGCCAAGGCGGGCCGGCCGTGAGCGACGACGGCGCTGGAGATGCCCCCGGCAGCCCGGGCATCGCGCCGACCTGGACGAGCAGCGCCAAGGACCTGGTCGGCTCCTCGCTCGGACCGGCGCGCCTGTGGTGGACGGTCGGCTTCGGCATCGTCAACGAGGTCTACTACCCGCGCATCGACACGCCGCAGATCCGGGATCTCGGGTTCATCGTAGCCGACGGCGCGGGCTTCTGGTGCGAGGTCAAGCGCCTGGGCTGCTACGAACTCGAGACGCCCGCGCCCGGCATCCCGGCGCTGCGCATCGTGCATCGCCACCCGCGCTTTGCGCTCGAGCTGCGCATCGTCGCCGACCCGCTTCGCGACGCCCTGCTGCTGGAGGTGGATCTGCAGGGCGATGCGGCGCTGCGCCCCTATGCGCTGCTCGCTCCGCACCTGGGCGGCACCGGTTACGGCAACATCGCCGAGGTCGCCTGCCACGGCGGCCGGCGTGTGCTTCGCGCCGGCCAGGCGGGCGAGGGGCAGTACTGGCTCGCGCTCGCCGCCGCCGATGCGGGGCAGCAGGATGCCTGGGGCCGCGCCGGCGCCGGCTACGTCGGCGCGAGCGACGGCTGGCAGGACTTCGACCGCAACGGCGCGATTCACTGGCAGCACCAGCGCGCCGGACCGGGCAACGTCGCGCTCACCGGCGAGCTGCCGCGACGCTCGGTGCTCGCGCTCGCCTTCGGCGCCAGCCCCGAGGCGGCGACCACGCTGGCGATCGGCGCGCTCGCGCAACCGTTCGAGGCGCCCTGGCAGCGGCAGATCGCCGACTGGACGCACTGGCACGCGGCGCTCGCGCCGCGGCTGCCCGAGCCGTTCGAGGCGCCGCTGCGAGCGCAGCTCGCGGTCTCGGCGATGGTGCTGCACGCGCACCAGGACAAGATTCACCCGGGCGCGATGGTGGCGAGCCTGAGCGTACCCTGGGGCAACAGCCGCGACGAGCGCGGCGGCTACCACCTGGTGTGGCCGCGCGACCTGGTCGAGTGCGCAGGCGCGCTGCTCGCGCTCGGACAGGAGGCCGAGGCGCGCGACGTGCTTCGCTACCTGATCGCCTCACAGCACGCCGACGGTCACTGGAATCAGAATCAGTGGCTCGGCGGTAAGCCCTACTGGCAGGGCGTGCAGCTGGACGAAGCGGCCTTTCCCGTGCTGCTGGCGGCGCTGCTCGCAGAGCGCGGAGCGCTCGGCGGTATCGAGGCCGGCGACATGGTGCGGCGTGCGCTGGGCTTCATCGCGCGCAGCGGACCGGCGAGCGAGCAGGACCGCTGGGAGGAGGATGCCGGCGTCAATCCGTTCACGCTGGCCGTGTGCATCGCCGCGCTGGCGGCGGGTGCCGCCTTCCTCGACCGGGATGCGCGCGAATTCGCGCTGGCGCTGGCCGACGACTGGAACGCGCGCATCGAGGAATTCACCGCGGTCTCCGGCACGGCACTGGCGCAGCGCCTGGGCGTGGGCGGGTACTACGTGCGCGTCGCGCCCGCCGCGGTGTTCGCCGATGCGCAGGCGCTGCACCGGCGCCTGCCCATCCGCAACCGCCTGCAGGAAGTCGCGCCGCCCGCCGACGAGCAGGTGTCCACCGACGCGCTGCAACTGGTGCGCTTCGGCCTGCGCGGCCCTGCCGAGGCGCTGGTGCGCGACACGGTCGCGGTGATCGATGCGCTGCTTGCGGTCGCGACGCCTTGCGGGCCGGCGTGGCGCCGCTACAACGGCGACGGCTATGGCGAGCACGAGGACGGTGCGCCCTTCGACGGCAGCGGCTGCGGGCGGCCGTGGCCGCTCTTGACCGGCGAGCGCGGACATTACGAACTGGCGGCGGGTCGCGACCCGATGCGCTACCTGCGGGCGATGGCGGCGATGGCGAGCGCCGGCGGCATGCTGCCCGAGCAGGTCTGGGACGCGGCGCCGATCCCCGCGCGCGGCTTGTTTCCCGGACGGCCCAGCGGGTCGGCGATGCCGCTCGCCTGGGCTCATGCCGAGTTCGTGAAGCGGGCGCTGTCGTGCGCCGGGGCGCGCGCCTGCGATTGTCCGGCGTCCGTCTGGGAGCGCTACCACGGGCGGCGGCCGGCGCCGCGCGCGGCGATCTGGCTCGAGCACGCCCCCATGGCGCGCGGCTTCGCCGGCGCCGACGTGCTGGTGTGTCTGAGCGCTCCCGCCGTGGTGCACTGGGGCGTCGACGGCTGGCGCGACCCCGCCGACCAGCCCACCCGGACGGTGAGCCTGGGCCTGCACGTCGCGCGCCTGCCCGCCGCCGGGCTGCGGCCCGGGCAGTGGATCGATTTCACCTGGCGCTGGCAGCCATCGGGCGAGTGGAGCGGCGTGGATCACCGGGTAACGCTCGAAGCCGCCGTCGCCGCCGCGGCGCCCGCGCGCGCAACGCTCGAAGCCCGGTAGCACCCTCCTCGTGCACGCGGCACGGTGGCAACGTCGAAGACATGCCGCGTGCGATGCTGCGCGCGCTCAGCGCACGCGTTCTCCAGCCGGCGGCTGCACGACACCGGTGGCGAACGTTGAGACCGGTGAACCTGCCGCGCGACTCGATCATGGGTATCATCGGCGCCGGCGCGGATGGAATGCCGCGGATCCTTTTCGCCGTCCGTGGTCCGGGTCTTGCGCGCCGACAACAGAAACTTTTTTTCGGGAGTTGATGATGGCTGAACGGGTAGTGACCTACGAACTGGAAGGCGACATCGCGCTCGTCGGCTTGAACCGGCCCGACAAGCGCAACGCCATGAGCCCGGCGCTGCAGGAGCAGTTCCTGGAGGCAGCGATGCGTGCGGGCGAGGAGGCGAAGTGCGGCGTTCTGTTCGGTCATGGCGACAACTTCTGCGCGGGCCTGGACCTGCGCTGGGCCGCCGGCCAGTGGGCCGACGACAGGAAGGCGCGCAACCCCTACAGCGCCCGGGTCGACCCGCGCGAAGCCGTCGCCCGCGGCGGCATCCCATTCGTCGGCGCACTGCACGGTGCAACGCTGGGCGGCGGGTTCGAGAATGCCTGCGCTTGCCATGTCCGGGTCGGGGACGAGACGACCTACTTCGGGCTGCCCGAAGGCCAGCGCGGCATCTACATCGGTGGAGGCGGTTCGGTGCGCATCGCGCGCGTCATCGGCTTTTCCCGCATGCAGGACATGATGCTGACCGGGCGCGTGCTGAAGGCGGATGAAGGCGAGCGGTACGGCATCCTTCACTACGTCGTCCCGAAGGGGCAGCACCTGGAGAAGGCGAAGGAGATCGCCCACCGCATCGCGAAGAACGCGCCGCTCACCAATTTCGCCATCTGCAACGCGCTGCCGCGGCTGCAGGACATGTCCTACGGCGAGGGCCTGTGGTTCGAGCGCATCATGGGCGAGTACGTGAGAAGTCCCGAGACCCTGGAGCGCTTGAGGGCGTTCCTGGACAAGTCGGCGCCGCGCGTCAAGCCGAGCGCCTAGCGCTTCGCGGCGCGGCCGGCCGCCGGCGCCGACGGCGCGTGCGAGGGGAGCGAGCGCAGGACGAAGCAGCTCAAGTGGACCGGCACCCGCGTCGACCTGATCTTCGGCTCGCACGCCTGACCTGGCAGGCATAAACTGGCATCTGTTCAAGCCAGAGGAGGGCGGCAATGGCTGTCTGGGACGACGTCTTGACGGGTCTGGACCGGCAGGTCTACGAACAGTTCCGCGGCGCCAAGGAGTTCGGCAACCGCCCCGCGCTGGTCGTGGTCGATGTGAACTACGCCTTCACCGGTCTGAAGCCGGAGCCGATCCTCGAATCGATCAGGACCTATCACACCTCGTGCGGCGAGCGCGCCTGGAAGGTCCTTCCCCGCCTTCAGGCGCTGATCAAGTCCGCGCGCCAGACCGGCATTCCCGTGATCTACAGCACGGGTATCGACCGCGAGGTCCGCGGCGCCGGCTGGGCCAACAGGGCCCGCAAGGCGGGCCTGCTGGCGCCGCTCGGCGAAGCGGAGCTGGAACAGCGCAGACTCGGCAACCGCATCGTCAGCGAGATCCAGCCGCAGCCCGGCGATGTCGTCATCCGCAAGATCGGCCCCAGCGTCTTTTTCGGAACGCCGCTCAACACCCTGCTCAACGAGATGGACATCGACACCGTGATCGTCACCGGCACGACGACGAGCGGTTGCGTGCGCGCCACGGCGGTGGACGCGGCTTGCCTGGATTTCTACGTGGGCATCGTCGAGGACTGCACCTTCGACCGCTTCGAGATCAGCCACAAGGTCTCGCTGCTGGACATGCACGCCAAGTACGGCAGCGTCATCTCGATGGCGGACGCCGCCGGGTACTTCGAAGCCGCCTGCGGTCGCGCCCGCTCGGGGCTCGTTTCGGCCGCAACTTCGCCTTAGACCCTCCTGGCTCGAAGCGCGAGCGCCCGCCCGACCACGGCCCCGGTTGGGCCGCGCCGTGACGGCCACCGCGAAGCTTGCCGGCGCAGGGCCGGATCGGCGAACAGGCAATACCCCCGTCGCCGCGGGAGGCCAGGCAGTGCGAGACCTGCCGGGCAAAGCGCGGGATGAGCGCTTCCGAGGCGCCCGAAACAGAGGAAAACCATGAAGCGAAGCACCGAACGCATCCGCACCACCCACACCGGCAGCCTGCCGCGCCCGCCCGAGCTTCTGGAGACCATGCGCGCCATCGCCGAGGGCAGACCCTACGACCGGGAGGTGTACGAGGCGGCGGTGAAGGCGCACGTCGCCGAGGTGGTGAGAAAGCAGGTGCAGGCGGGTATCGACGTCGTGAACGACGGCGAGACTTCCAAGCCCTCGTTCCAGGCCTACGTGGCCGAACGCCTGGAGGGGTTCGAGGCGCGCATGCCCCCGGGCGGGCTGCCGGTGCCCACCGGTCCCATGGGCGTGGGCGGGCGCGACGCCACCGCGTTCCCCGACTTCTACGAATACGTGCTCGCGCACAACCCGTTCCTGAGGACCATCCGCATGGCGCCGCGGGTGTGCGTGGCGCCCATCCGCTACGCCGGCCGGACGCCCTTGCAGCGGGACATCGCGAACCTCAAGCAGGCGATGGCGGCCTGGGGCGCGCACGAGGGTTTCATGCCGGCGCTCGCACCCATCAGCGGCATGGGAAACGAGCACTACCGGTCCGAGGAGGAGTTCCAGGTCGCGTATGGGGATGCCATGCGCGAGGAGTACCAGGCGATCCTCGATGCGGGGCTGCTGCTGCAGATCGATTACCCGGCCCTGGTCAGCTCGTGGGACGCCCGCAGGAGCGCGACGCTCACTGAGTACCGCAAGTGGATGCAGGGCCGGGTGGAGCTGATCAACCACGCGCTGCGCGGACTGCCCGAGGACCGGATTCGCTTTCACACCTGCTACGGCGTCAACTTCGGGCCGCGCGTATCGGATCTCCAGCTCGGCGAGGTCATCGACATCTTCTACCGGATCGGGGCGGGCGCGTACTCGTTCGAGGCGGCCAACCCGCGGCACGACCACGAGTGGCGCGTACCGCAGGTGGGCAAGCTGCCCGAGGGCAAGATCCTCATCCCCGGCGCGGTGACGCACTCCAACGTGATGGTCGAGCACCCGGAGGTGGTCGCCGACCGCATGGAGCGCTGGGCGTGCGCGGCCGGGCGCGAGAACGTGATATTCGGCAACGACTGCGGCTTCCAGTCCACCGCGGGCAACGAGGAGATTCCGGTCAGCGTCGCCTGGGCGAAGCTCGCGGCGCTGGGCGAGGGCGCGAGGATCGCCTCGAAGCGGCTGTGGTGCTAGCGCCTGCGCCTGCATCGCGGGGCGCACGCTTCGTCCCGGCGAAACCCCGGGCGCCGAAGGCGCGCAGCGGTCGCAGCGCAGGTGAACAGCCGGCCGGGGCGGCGAACGCGGCCGGCATCCAAGCCGATCGGATCTGACTCGCCTGCCACATCGGATTCGCACCGCGCGCGCACGCGCGATGCCGGGTGCCCGGCGGCGGTTGTGGCAGACACACTGGAGGAACAGCGCCCATGCTGCGAAGCGAAAGCAGGATCCTGACGACTCACGTCGGCCGGCTGGAGCGGCCCGCAGAACTGACCGCGCTGATGGAGCGGCACCCGCGAGGCCGCCCCGCCGGCGCCGCCTTCGGCGGGAAGCTGCGGGAGGCAGTGGACGAAGTGGTGAGACGGCAGGCGCAGGCCGGCGTCGATATCGTCAACGACGGGGAATTCGGCAAGCTCTCCTGGAACCTCTACATCAACGGGCGCCTGGCCGGCCACGAGCACGTGCCTGCCAAGGCCGGCGAGCCGCCGCGGCACTCGCGCGAACGCGGGCTGTTTCGCGAGTTCTACGCCGAACTGGAAAAGGGCGGGGCGCACTACTGGAAATCGCCGGGCAACGAGGTGCCGCCCGGCATGCGCTGGGCGTGCACCGGGCCGGTCAGCTACATCGGGCAGCGGGCGCTGGCGCAGGATCTCGAAGCGCTGCGCGCTGCGCTCGGCGCAGCGGGCGTCGAGGAGGCGTTCATGACTGCCACCTCGCCCATCCGTCCGCGGCTCAACGAGTACTACGCAACGGAGGAGGACTACTGCCAGGCCGTCGGCGAGGCGATGCGCGAGGAGTACCGGGCGATCGTCGACGCCGGGTTTGTCCTGCAGATCGACGATCCGCACCTGCCCGATCTGTGGACGTCCTACATCGGGAACGCCTCGGTCGAGGACTACCGCTCGATCGCGGCGCGGCGCATCGAGCTGGTGAACCATGCGCTGCGCGGCATTCCCGAGGACCGCGTGCGCTACCACATCTGCTGGGGCAGCTGGCACGGCCCGCACGTGGACGACCTGCCGCTGGCGAACATCGTCGATCTGCTTCTGAAGGTGCGCGTACAGGCGATCTCGTTCGAGGCCGCCAACCCGCGGCACGAGCACGAATGGGAAATCTGGCGGAGCGTGAAGCTGCCGGCGGGAAAGATCCTCATGCCGGGCGTGATCTCGCACGCCACCAACACCGTCGAGCATCCGGAGCTGGTAGCGCGCCGGATCCGCAACTTCGCCGGCGTGGTGGGACGCGAGAACGTGATCGCCGCCACCGACTGCGGCATGGGCTACCGCGTGCACTCGCAGATCGGCTGGGCGAAGCTGGGCGCGCTCGCCGAGGGCGCGCGCCTGGCGAGCAAGGCGCTGTGGACCTGAGCGGGCCGCCGCCGCAACCCCGTCCGGGCGATCGCTATTTCGTGTAGAGCTTGCGCACCTGCCGCAGCACGTCGGTGCCCGACAGCGGCAGGATCTGCTTGAAGGTCTCCAGCACGAAGTTGCCCTCTGGCAGAAGCTGGAGGTCCGGCGATGGCGAGGCGAGCACGGTGTCCATGCCCAGCGGCACCGCCAGCGTCAGGAACGCGCACTGGACCTGGCGCTTCAGATTCGATCCGTCGGCCGCCTTTGGCGGAAGCTGCTGGCCGATGTTGGTGATGCCGCCGGAGATGTGGATGCCGCGCAGCGCCGGGTCCGATCCCAGCTTGCCGATCGCCTCCAGGGCGGCACGGTTCAGGCCGGCCATGTCGGAGACCAGGGCGCAGATGGAGACGTCGACGATGATGTCGGACATCGCCACGCCGTACTCGCGAGTCAGCCGCAGCGCCACGCGGCGCGCGGTGCCGGCGATCTCCTCGCCGCTGGTATTGGGTTTGCCGATGCCGTTCTCCAGGCGCTCGGAGGCCATCAACATCACCCGGAAGCGTTGGATCTTCATCAGGTCCATCATTTCCCAGCGCGTCTCGGCGAGCGAGTTGACGATGGGCATCGCTCCGTTCGCCTTGGCCGGGTCGTAGACCTTCAGGCACATCTCCTGGATATCGGCGCTCGGGTAGTCAAAACACAGCGGCACGTTCACCGCCGCCTGCACCACGCGGATCGCCTCGGCCAGGAACTGCGGATCCTCGCCGGCGCGGGGGCCGATGGTGAAGTCGAGCGCCGAGGAACCCTGTTCGACCTCCTTCTTCGCCAGGGCCTGCAGGCCGGGCATGTCGCCGGCTTCGAGCAGCACCCGGGTACTCTTGAAACCCGGGTTGATGCGGTCGCTGATGATGGTGAGTGGCAGCGTCATGGTTTGACCTTTTCAGAATCCGATCCGGGAAAGGAAGACCTTCTGGAAACCGGGCAGGGCGCCCAGCTGCTGGTAGCGGCAGGTGCGGGCGATCTGCTCGGCGCGCGCGCGCAGGTCCGAGCGCAGGAGCGCCATGCGCACGCCCAGACCGGCGGCGTTGCCGACCTGCTCGAACCGCTCCAGCGGCAGCGACGGCAGCAGGCCGATGGCGACCGCGCTCTCGACGCGGATGTAGGAGCCGAAAGCGCCCGCGATGATCACCCGCGTGAGCATGCGCTCGTCGATGCCCGCCTCGCGCAGCAGCAGGTCGATGCCGCTGCGGATCGCCGCCTTGGCGAGCTGCACCGAGCGCACGTCGGCCTGGGTGAAGGTCACGCCCGGGACGAGCAGGGCCTCGCGGGTGCCGTCCCGGTCGCGCACTTCGGGGCGCGCGGGATTCAGGCGGCCGCCTCGATCGGCGATCCCGGCCTGAACCAGGACCGCCATCGCGTCGACCACGCCCGAGCCGCACAGCCCGACCGCTTCCTCGTCGCCGATGGCCTTCACCGCGATGCGGCCGTTCTCCAGGAACACCTGCTCGATGGCGCCCTCGGCGGCGCGCATGCCGCTGGAGATGTGACCGCCCTCGAGCGCCGGCCCGGAAGGGCAGGACGCCGTGAGCAGCTCACCGGCATGGGCGAGCGAGATCTCGGTGTTGGTGCCGATGTCCAGCACCAGCGCGGTCGTGTCGCGCCAGCGCGCCTCGGTGGCGAGCAGCGCCGCAACGTGGTCTCCGCCGACGAAGCCGCCGACATTCGGCATCAGGTGCGCGCTGGCGCCGGGCGCGCAGGCAAGATCGAGGTCGCGCGCGCGCACGTCGATCACCTGGCACACGGCGGGCACGTAGGGCGCGCGGCCGAGCTGGCGCACCGGCAACCCCAGCAGCAGGTGGTGCATGGCGGTATTGCCGCAGATCGCGACGTCCACGATCTCCTCCGGCGCCGCGCCGACCGCCTCGCACAGACTGCGGGCCAGCTCGTTCACCGCGGTGGTCGCCGCCTGCCGGAGCTCCTCGCGCTGCTCGGGCGAGGTGATCGCGAAGTTCATGCGGCTCACCAGGTCCGCGCCGTAGGACGCCTGAGGATTCTCGATACCCAGGCGCCCGAGCAGCGCGCCCGACTCGAGATCCAGCAGGTAGCCGGCGCAGTTGGTGGTGCCCAGGTCCACCGCCAGACCGAGCGCGGGCCGGCCCGGCGCGGCGAAGGCGATGGCCTCCTCGCCGAGGCAGACGGCCCGCACGCGCCAGTCGTTCTTGCGCAGCAGCGCCGGCAGCTTTCGCAGGGCCGCCAGGTCCAGCCGGCGAACGCCCGAAGGCCGCAGCGCCTCGATCATGCGGTCGCCGTCGGCGCGGGCGGAGGCCAGCGTCGCCGGCTCGAGCACCACCTCGTGCAGGCGCACCGCGGAATCGGGTGCGATCGCGTGCGCGTCGCGCTCGTCCACTTCGGTGCGCACCACGCGCGCGACCGATCGCGGCGCCACTTCCACCCAGCAGTCGCCGCCGGGGTGAAGCTCGCAGGACCGCTGCCACTTGCGCTCGCGCGGGGTGCGGCTGCCGCTCGCGGCATCGACCTCGTCCTCGAGCACGCGCACCATGCAGGTCCCGCATACGCCGCGGCCGCCGCAGGCGCCGACGATGCGCACCCCGGCGCGGCGCGCCGACTGGAACACCGTCTCGCCCTCCAGGCAGGTGGACTCGCGGTCCAGATTCTCGAACCGGACGCGATATCGGTTCGGGACCGCCTTCATCGGGCCCGATAGCCGCACGTTTCGCGCGAAGCGCAGGTCGCGCAGCGCGAACGCAGGGCGCTCCCCGGGAAGTCCGCGCCCAGGGGCACCACGAACGCGAGCGACTTGAGCGGGCGCAGCATGCCCAGGGGATCGGCGCGGACGGCGCTCGCATCCATGCCCGACAGACGCAGCACGACCGCCTGCGCCTGGATCGGCAGGACCGCATCGCCCGGATTCTCCGGCGAACCGGTCTCCAGGCCGGAGCGGCGCGCCTCGCGGCGGATGCGCGCGTAGAGACGCTCGGACAGCCGAAACAGTTTCTCGCTCGCCAGTTCGTCGAGCGCCAGGGCGAGCAGCGGCCGGCGCGCCTTGAAGAGGGCCGATACCCGCGCCTCGATTTCCGGCCCCAGGGAACAGGCCGCCGCCGCGACCGCCTGCGGCGGCCCGGGCCAGCCGGCGAGGCCCGGCACGCGAAGGCTCACCCCATCCAGTTCGAGCACCTCACCGCGCACCGCACGCACCGGGTGGACCCGGTGCGTGGCAAGCGCTTGCGCGAATCCCTCTCCCGAGAGCATGCCCCGCGCGGTCTCGCGGGCTCGCGCGATGGAGGCCGGCCGCGCCTGGCGGGTGCGCGTCAGGCAGGGGGGTGCTTCGGAAACGGCTGCGCCGGACATGCACTCAGGCAGCGTACTTGCGCACCGAGGCGAACATCGCCTTTACGTTGGCGGGTTTTGCTTCGTCCGGGATACCGCAGGCGCCGTCGAGAATGAGCCCACCGCCCTTGCCGGCGGTCTCGATCAGGCGCCGGCAACAGGCGTCCACGTCCTCGGGCGTGCCCGAGATCAGCACCGAGGGCGGAACGTTGCCGCGCACGCAGGCGATGCCGCGCAGAACCTCCTTCGCCCTGGCGAGGTCGGTGCCCTCGAACCAGTAGATCGCCTTGGCGGGCGGAATGTCGGCGATGGTCTCCAGGCGGGTCGTGCACACGCTCTCCCAGAAGCACACCGGCGTGAGCCCCGCCTCGATCATGCCGAGCAGCAAGCGCCGGAACGGCGGCCAGAAGAAGGTCTTGAACTGCTCGAGCGACATGAAGCTGTCCATCGCCCAGTGGATGGGGATGTACACCAGCTTGCAGGGGTGGCGGCTGCCGGCGGCGACGGTGTGTTCGAGCAGGATGGTCGTCACCTTGTCCAGCGCCGCGAGCAGTTCGTCCTTCCTGCGGTACATGTCGAGCAGGATGCCCTTGGAGCCCCGGAAGTGATCGCCGAGGTAGTCGTAGGGAGAACTCGCCATGACGCCCTGGGACTGCGGAAACCCCAGCCGGTCCATCTCCTCGGCGAAGGAACTCATGCAGGCACCCAGGCGCTCGCCTTCCTCGCCCGCTCTGCGCAAGCGCTCGAACGCCCGCGTCACCGCCGGGTCGCAGAAGCGGGGCAGCACCGCGAAGATGCGCCCGTAATACAGCGTCGGCAGCGACGGGAGTTTGTCCAACCCCTCGAAAGCCGTGCCCACGCGCGGCAGGTATTTCGAGAGGAAGAAGCCGGATGGGTCGAACAGGAACTCCTTGTACTCCTCCGGCTTCATGTACTCGCGGTCCAGGTACTGGAACATCGCGTCGTCGCGGGTGCCGTGCCCCGGCCATTCGAGCTGCTTGAAACCCAGCGCGTCCAGGCACGGACCGAACGCCGGGCGCAGCGGCGAGGCGTACATGTCCGGCTCCAGCGCGAGCACTACCTCGCGGCAGCTGTCCATCAGCGCCTGGTAGTCGTACATCGCCCGCCGGTAATTCATGCCGGCCTGGCGGGCGTGCCAGAACTGGGTGTGATAGATGACCGGGACGCGGTCGGTCTCCTTGAGGGCGATGGCGTCGGCGACGCGGCGGGTGCGCTCGGCGTGGCGCGCGGCCGCGTCCGCGGGAACCTGAATCGCGTCCGTAGTCACGTTCGACCCTCCCGGTTGCGCGAGCGCTAGGCCGCCTGCGCCGGTATCCACTGCCGGCACAGACCCACCGCCGCGACCGCGTTGGAGCCGAAGGCGTCCGCCCCGGTGTAGGTGCGCACCGCCTCGTCCACCTGGCCGCCGCCGATCATGATCTTCATACCGTTTCGCAGGCCCGCGTGCTCTATCGCCTGCACGGTCTCCTTCATCGAGTCGAAGGCGAGCGTCAGGAAGCCGCTCAGGCCCACCACCAGCGGTTTGAAGTCACGGATTTCCTCGACGAACTTTGTCACCGGCACGTCGATGCCGATGTCACGCACCTCGTAGCCGTTGATGTCCAGCATGAAGGTGACGATGTTCTTGCCGATGTCGTGCAGGTCGCCGTGCACGGTGCCGATCAGCACCCGGCCGAGCTTCTTCGATTCGCCGCCCGAGGCCTGCTGCAGCAGCGGCTTGGCCATCGCGCCGATGGTCTCCAGCATCTCTCCGGCAAGCACCAGCTCGGGCAGGAAGTATTCCTGCTTCTCGAAGCGCTTACCCACCACGTCCATCGCCTCGCGGCATATCTCCAGTACGCGGCTCGGATCGTCGCCCGCGTCCAGCATGCTGCGCGCCAGCGCCACCGCCTCCTCCTCGCGCATGTCGGCGAGGGCGTCCATCAACTGCCGTTCCTGTTCTTTCATGGCTCTCTTCCATCCAAGATAGGGCCGCAGATTCAGCCGCCCCGAAACCTATCAAGCCCGCCCCATGCGCGCTTGACCTGGATCAAACGGCGCCTTGCCCAAGCGGTCCCATGGTGTGCCCATCGTCTGCCCGCAGGTCCGGCGTCGGCTCTACGGATCCGCGCGCGCGCGATGGTTCATACACTCATCGCAGCGTGCCCGCGACGCTGCGATGAGCGCTATCGCCTTGCGAAAACCGATCACCGCACGCGTGCTGCACGCCGGTACTCGGCTCGACTCGGGCGAGCGCGCATCCTGCATCGCCGCAATCGGAATTCTAGATCATCGAGGCGGCCGTGGTCCCTCTCATATCGAATCGGCATGGTGATCCGGGGGTCGGAAGATTCCTGGACACGGAACCGCCGCGGCTTCGGCCGGATGATGCCGGCCGCCAGGTGGCGGCGCACCCGGGCGCACAACGCCGCCGAGGCGACGGTCGCGAACAGGACGGCGAGCCCCCGTGCATGGCATCTTGCGCGCGCGATCACGGGAGGGAACGGGCGCACGGATATAATGCACTGCCCCCATGCGTGATACGCCGCTCAAGCTGCTGGTCGCGGTCGACGGTTCGCCGAACGCCCTGGGCGCCGTGCGGCTCGCGGCGGAGCTGGGCCGGCGCGGGGCGCGCCTGGAGGTGGTGCTGCTGAACGTGCAGAAGCCGCTCATGTCAGGCGAGGTCGGACCGATCGCACCGGCCGATCTCGCCGTCGAGCGGCGCCATCTTTCGGCCGCAGACGTGCTCGACGAGACCGCTCGCCTGCTCGCCGAGGCGGGACTGGCATGCCGGCGCGTCGAGGAGATGGACGAGCCTGCGGCGGCCATCGCCGCCCGCGCCGTGCGCCACGGCTGCGACGCCATCGCGCTGGGCTCGCGTGGCCGCGGCCGGGTGCGCAGCACGCTGCTCGGCTCGGTGTCGATGAACGTCATCCGCCGCGCCGAGCGACCGGTGATCGTCGTCGGCGACAGCGAGGTCGGTCTGCCGCCGGGTCCGTTACGGATTCTCGCCGCCGCCGACGGATCGCCGGGCGCGACGCGCGCACTGGCGTTCGCCATCCGCCTGGGCGAGGCGCTGCCGTCATCACAAGTGGAGGTCTTGAACGTCGAGCCGCCGGGTCGCACCGGCGCGAAGGCGGTGCAGGATACGGCCGCGATCCTCGCCGATGCGGCAGCGGCGGCGCAAGGATCGGGCTGCGCTGTGACTACCCGCGCCGTACAGGATTCGGCGCCGGCCGAAGCGATCGTGCGCGCCGCGCAGGCATCGCGATGCGGCATGATCGCCATGGGCACGCGTGGCCGCAACCCCCTGGTGCAGCTGCTTCTCGGGTCGGTCGCGCAAGGCGTGCTGCAGCGCGCGCCGGTGCCGGTGATCGTCGAACGCTGAAGACCTCCTCCGGTCGTCGAGACCCCCCGGAATCCGCATGGACGATCCCGCGCAGGCCGCCGGCGACGAGCGCTTCATGCGCCTGGCGCTGGCGCTCGCGCGCCAAGGCGCCGAGCGCGGCGAAGTGCCCGTGGGCGCGCTCGTGTTGCGCGACGGGGAGATCGTCGGCCGCGGCTTCAAC
>JADLDQ010000024.1 GCA_020846575.1 Burkholderiales bacterium | reverse complement strand
CAGTGCGGCTGCGCCGCCGCTCAGGCCCTCGCCGCGATCACCTCGATCTCCACCATGTAGCGCGGATCGGCGAGCTGCGTGATGCAGACCAGCGTCGCGGTGGGCCGGTGGCTGCCGAGGTACTTGAGCCGCGCCGCCGAGGTCTTGGGCAGGTACTCGGTGCGCGTGACGAAGGTCTGCACCTTGACGAGGTCCGAATACCCCATGCCCGCGCCGGCGAGGACGGCACCGATGCGCTGCCACACCACGTCGAGCTGTTCCTCGATGGTGTCGGGGATACTGCCGTCGCTGCGTCCGGGAGTCTGGCCGGCGACAAAGAGCAGCCGCGTGCCGGCGTCCACCTCGATGCCATGGGTGTAGGAGCCGGAAGGTTTCGGGATGGACGGGGGATCGAACGCGCGGACCATGCGGCTTCCTCCTTCGGAAAACGCCATGATAACCGCGCGCGGCCGCTCCGGTGGGCGCTCCGGTGGACGATCCGGCGGCATCGAGCGCCGGCAGGCGCATGGCACTGGGGGTCCATTCCTGTGCCTGCGCGCCGGGGGCCGATGCGAGAATAAGTGCGATGCCACGCGCTACCGGCGGGTACTTTTTCCGTGAAGACACTCCGATCGACTGCCCGGATCATGGGCTGCGCCCACTCGGGCAGGACCCGATGAAGACCATCGGCTGGTTCATCGCCATCTCCTCGGCCAACCATTTCACCTTCATGGGTGCGCGCCTGGCGGTGGTGCTCTACGCGGCGCAGCTCCAGGCTTCACCCGCGGCGGTGGGCCTGCTCGTGGCGCTGTTCGGGCTGGTGAGCACGGTGTTCTCGGTGCCCGCGGGGAGGCTGATGGACCGTGTCGGCGTCGCCGGTCCGATGCTGTGGTTCTCGGCGATCATGGTGGCCGGTTGCGCGCTCGGCTGGGGCTGGCGCGACCTCGGGGCCTTGTTCATCGTCAGCCCGGTCGTGGGCACCTTCTACAGCCTGTTCTACGTCGGCCACACGCAGTGGCTGGGCAGGATCGGCGCTTCGCAGCAGCGCTCGACCAACTACAGCCTGGCGGCGCTCGGGTTCGCGGCCGCGACCTTTCTCGCGCCCATCGCGATCGGTTTCGTGGTGGAACGCGCCGGGCACCCGGAGGCGTTCCTGATGCTGGCCGCGGCGCCTCTCTTCACTATCGCGGTGCTGGCGCTGCGCGTGATCGAGGCGCCGGCGCCGCCGGCGCACCCCACGGGCCCGCGGGGCGGCGGCAGGAGAGGCGGCGTGTTCGAACTCGCGCGCGACCGCAAGCTGCTGCCCGTCTACGCGGTGTGCGTGATCGCGAGCGCCACCTGGAGCATCGCCTCGCTCATGATTCCGCTCTACGGCGTGGAGATCGGTCTTTCCGCTTCCGGCATCGGCCTCGTGCTGGGCGCCTACTCGCTCGCCTCGGTGGTGATCCGGGTGGTGATGATCTGGCTCGGGCGGCGCTTCACCGACTGGCAGCTGATGATCGCCTCCTTCGCCCTCGCAGCCGCGTGCATCCTGGTGTTTCCGCTGTTCGCCGGGATCGGCGCGCTGATGACGGTCGGCTTCCTGCTCGGCCTGGGCATCGGTCTTGCGGGACCGCTGTCACAGGCGCTCCTGTACGAGGCCGCCCCTGCGGGTCGCGTGGGCGAGGTGATGGGGCTGCGGGTGACGGCGATGAACGCCACCTCCACGGTGGTGCCGCTCGCCGCCGGCGCTGCGAGCGGCCTGGTGGGCGTGGCGCCGGTGTTCGGGGTGATGGCGGCGTTTCTCGCGGGCGGGAGCTGGTGGGTACGGGGGAAGTGGAACAAGGGAAAGTGAAGTTCGAGAGATGCGGGGCAAGGCGTGAAGCCGAGCCGGCGCGAAGGGCGGGCAGCCCCTCACTCCTCGTGCGCGGCGCGGTCTTCCCAGAAGTTCAGGCAGCGCGAAGAGCCATCGTGACCGCAGTCATCGCCGTTATACTGCCCCGTGCCCGGATGAGGAGATCGCAGTGACGCAGAAGACCTTGGCGGCCGGGGCCGCACCCGCGGTCCCTGGCGACGGCGCAGGGGCGCGCTTTGCCGAGCTGCACCGCGGTTACCCGACCATCTACCACCTGCGCGAACGCGCGCGCCGCCGCCTGCCGGGATTCGCCTTCGAGGCCGGCGACGGCGGCGCGGGCGCCGACCTCGGCATCCGGCGCAACTGGGGGGCGCTGGACGCGGTGGAGTTGATGCCCCGCTACGGCGTGACGACGAGCCTGCCGCCCACCGACACGGAACTGTTCGGCCAGCGCTTGGGCGCGCCCATCGGCGTGGCGCCCATGGGTTCGCCGGGCATCGTCTGGCCGGGCGCCGATCAGCTGCTGGCGGCCGCGGCGCAGCAGGCGCGCGTTCCCTACTGCCTCAGCACGGTATCGGGGATGTCGATCGAGGAGGCGGGGAAGATCGCCCCGGACTCGCTCTGGTTCCAGCTCTACCGCTACGCGAAGAACGAGCACGCGGTGGGCCTGGACCTGATGCGCCGCGCGCACGCCGCAGGCGCCCGGGTGCTGGTGCTGACCCTCGACACCCCGATCCGCACCACGCGCACGCGCGAAGTGCTCTCGGGCATCACCACGCCGTTCCGCTTCACTCCGAAGATGGTGGCGCAGGTGCTCGCCAGCCCGAGCTACCTTTCTGCGTTCCTGTCGAAGGGCATCCCGCGGTTCGGAAACCTGATCAAGTACGTCGGCGAGAACGCCGGTATCAACGAGGTCGCGCGCTTCAACCAGCAGGAAATTCGCGGCGCGTTTACCTGGGAGGACGTGGCGCGCTTCCGGGACGTCTGGAAGCGCCCGCTGGTGCTGAAAGGCATCCTGCACCCGCAGGACGCACTGAAGGCCGTGTCCCTGGGCGTGGACGGCATCCAGGTCTCCAACCACGGCGGCCGGCAGGTCGAGGCGCTGCCCGCGGCGATCGACGCGCTGCCCGGCATCGTTGCCGCCGCCAACGGGCGCAGCGCGGTGCTGTTCGACAGCGGCGTGCGCAGCGGTCTGGACGTGGTGCGGGCAGTCGCGCTGGGCGCCGATTTCGTGTTCGCCGGCAAGGCCTTCCTCTGGGGCCTGGGCGCGCTGGGCGAAGAAGGGCCGGCGCACACGTTCGGCCTTTTCGCCGACGAGATCCGCGCCGCGCTCGGTCAGATCGGCGCCCGCAGCGTCGCCGAGGCGCGCGCCGCGGTGGTGCGGCATCCGGGTTCGTGGCGTCTGTGAAGACGGAGGTGCGTCGTATGAAGACGGAGGTGCGTCGTATGAAGACGGAGGTGCGTCGTATGAAGACGGCTATCGTTCTGGCGGCGCTCACCGCCTGCGCGCTCACGGCCTTCGAAGCGGCCTCGCAGGCCTACCCGTCGAAGCCGGTCACCATCATCGTTCCGCAAGCCCCGGGCGGGGCGAACGACGTGCTTTCGCGCTTGGTCGCGGGCAAGCTCGGCGAGTACTGGGGCCAGCCGGTGCTGGTGGATTTCAAGCCGGGCGGCGGGGCGGTGGTCGCCACGCAGTACGTGGCGAGGAGCGCACCCGACGGTTCGGTGGTGGGTCTGGTGACCAGCGCCCACGCGACCAATCTGACGCTCAACCCGAAGCTGCCCTACGACACGCTGAAGGACTTCGCGCCCGTGGCACGCCTGGGGTTCAACGTGATCGGGCTGGTGGTGACGCCTTCCCTGCCGGTGAGCGACGTGAAGGACCTGATCGAACTCGCGCGGCGCAAGCCCGATGCGCTGTCGCACGGCTCCAACGGCATCGGCACCGGCGCGCACCTCGCGGGGGAGCTGTTCAAGTCGATGGCCGGGGTGAAGATGATCCACGTGCCCTACAAGGGCGGCGCACCGCTCTACACGGACATGCTGGGCGGGCGCATACCCGTGGCTTTCGCCATTCTCAACTCGGCCATGCCTCTGGTGAAGGCGGGCAAGCTGCGGCTGCTCGCCGTGACCAACCCGCAGCGCAGCACCGTCTACCCGGACTACCCGCCGATGTCGGCGACGCTGCCCGGTTACGATGTCACCACCTGGACCGGCTTCGTGGTCGCCGCCGGCACGCCGCGCGAGATCGTGAACAAGATCGGCGCCGACCTCATCCGCGTGGCGAACGCCCCCGAGCTGCGGCCGAAGTTCGCTGACCTGGGCTACGAGACTGCACCGCTCGGTCCCGCGGAGTTCGATGCTTTCATACGCGCGGAGATCGAGAGCAAGGGCAGGCTGGTGCGCGAGTCGGGGGCGAAGTTCGAGTAGTCGGCTGGGTCCCCGCGGGCGGGGCAGGACTGCGCAACACCGAGCGAAGGGGGCAGCGCTGTGGGTCTGCGTTCGGCCGGGACTGGACCTTCTGATATGTTTCACGACTGCATGAGTACGCGAACCGACTCTATGCAGGCGAATAAGCAGCTGGTCGTTTGGGGGCCGCGAAAGAATAACTCCCTTTGTTCAAGTTGGGCGGATCACGTGGTTCCATCGAGGCAGCAGGGGGTCGGTGGTGATCGGCAAGTCGCGCACGCGGGCGTCGGGGATCGTGGTGCCTTTGGAGTATTGCTTGCGACCAAGATGCGCGCGCAGGCGTAATCGGTGGTGGTACGTGTGGTGCGGATGCAGTTGTTGCAGGCGTGAACCCGTTCCACCCGATAGTCACAGCGGAACTTCGCCAGCGCCCGCGAATCCAGGTCGATGCCGATGTTGCGCAGCGCCGGCGGCGTGCGCTGCATGATCGCCCGCCCCCGAGGTGCGTTTCTATGTAGGTATCGCGGGGCGGCATCAGGGCGATGATCGCCTGGCACAAGCCCGAGGTCGCCTTCGATCCAAAGTAGCCGCCCACTGCCTTCGATCCCGCTCCCCTTCCCTGGATCGGCAGCCTATCCTCAGCCCTCTATGCTGTCATGTACGACGGGGGGGTCAGTAGTTACTACTCGTTTTTCCTGCCGTGCCGGACATGCCGCCTCAGAGCGCACTGCGGCGCAGGCGCAGCGCGTTGGTCACCACCGACACCGAGCTCAGCGCCATTGCAGCGCCCGCAAAGATCGGCGAAAGCAGCAGCCCGGACACGGGGTAGAGCACGCCGGCGGCGACGGGGATGCCCAGCGCGTTGTAGCCAAAGGCGAACGCGAGGTTCTGGCGGATGTTGCGCATCGTGGCGCGCGACAGCGCCGCAGCGCGCGCGATGCCGCGCAGGTCGCCCTTCACCAGCGTCACGCCCGCGCTCTCCATGGCCACGTCGGTGCCGGTGCCCATGGCGATGCCGACGTTCGCCTGCGCGAGCGCCGGGGCGTCGTTGATGCCGTCGCCCGCCATCGCCACCCTGCGGCCCTCGGCCTGCAGGCGCTTCACCTGCTTCGCCTTGTCCTCGGGCAGCACCTCGCCCACGGCCTCGTCGATGCCGAGCTGGCGCGCGACCACCTCCGCGGTGCGCTTCGAGTCGCCCGTCAGCATGACGATGCGCACGCCGCGCTTCTTCAGCGCAGCGATCGCCTCGGGGGTGCTCTCCTTCACCGGGTCTGCGACGGCGGCGATGCCGTGCGCGCGGCCGTCCACCGCGAAGAAGACGACGGTCTTCGCCTGCGCGCGCCAGTCTTCCGCCCGCGCGTCCCACGCGCCGGTGTCCGCGCCATGCTGCACGAGGTAGGCGCGGCTGCCGACCAGCACCGCGCGGCCGCCGATGCGCGCCTCGACACCCAGTCCGTTCGCCGCCTTGAAGTCCTGCGCGCGCGGGTGCCGCGCCGCGCGCCTTGGCGCCCTCGACGATCGCGGTGGCGATCGGATGCTCGGAGAGCTGCTCGACGCCAGCGACGAGCGCGAGTGCCTCGGCCTCCTGCATGCCTTCGCAGGCGAAATCGGTGAGCGCCGGCCTGCCGAGCGTGAGCGTGCCGGTCTTGTCCACGACCACCGTGTCGATGGTGCGCATGTGCTCGATCGCCTCGGCGTTGCGGAACAGGATGCCGAGGCCTGCGCCGCGCCCCATCGCCACGGTCATCGAGATCGGCGTCGCCAGCCCCACCGCGCAGGGGCAGGCGATGATCAGCACCGCCACCGCGTTGAGCAGCGCGTAGGTAAACGCGGGCTCCGGGCCGAAGAGCCACCACGCCGCGGCAGTCAGCAGCGCGATGGCGACCACGACCTGCACGAAGTACGCGGCGATGAGGTCGGCAAGCCGCTGGATCGGCGCGCGCGTGCGCTGCGCCTCGGCCACCATGTGCACGATGCGCGACAGACGCGTGTCGGCGCCGACGCGCTCCGCGCGCATGACGAGGGAGCCGCTGCCGTTGACGGTCGCGCCGGTGACGCGGTCGCCGGGCTTCTTCTCCACCGGCATCGGCTCGCCGGTGATCATCGACTCGTCCACGCGGCTGCCGCCCTCGAGCACGCTGCCGTCCACCGGGATCTTCTCGCCGGGCTTGACGCGCAGCCGGTCGCCGGCCTGCACCGAGTCGAGCGGCACCTGCTCGTCGCTGCCGTCCGCCTTCACGCGCCAGGCGAGATTGGGCGCCAGCCTCAGCAGCTCGCGGATCGCCTGGCTCGTCTGTCCCATGGCGCGCAGCTGCAGCACGTCGCCGAGGATGACCAGCGTGACGATCACGGCGGCGGCCTCGAAATAGGTGCCGACCGAGCCGTCGTGCTCGCGGAACTCCTGCGGAAACAGGCCCGGCAGCAGCACGGCGGCGAGGCTGAAGAGATAGGCGAGCCCCACGCCCAGCCCGATCAGCGAATACATGTTCAGGTTCCACGAGGCGATCGAGCGTGCGAACTTGGCGAGGATCGGCCAGCCGACCCACAGTACGACCGGCGTGCCGAGTACGAACTCGATCCAGCCGCGCGTGCGCGGCGCCAGACCGAAAGGCTCTATGACGCCGACCATGGGCGACATGGCGAGGATCACCATCGGGATCGACAGCACCACGCCGGCCCACAGCCGGCGCGTGAGGTCGCGCAGCTCCGCGTTGTCTTCCTCCGCAGCCGCGGCGCCTACCGGCACCAGCGGCATGCCGCAGATCGGGCAACTGCCCGGCCCATCCTTCAGGACTTCGGGATGCATCGGGCAGGTGTACTGCGCGCGCGGCTTGCCCGCGCCCGCCGCGGCGGGTTGCGCGATCGCGTGGGCGGGCTGCTCACGGTGCGCGTGACGTGCGTGCTGGCCATGTTGCGCGTCGCGAGCATGCTCGCGGTGTTGCGCGTGCGCCGCATGGCCGCCTGCCACGGGGTCCGCTTTCGCCAAGTAGCGGTCCGGATCTGCGCCGAATGCTTGCAGGCAATGCGTCGAGCAAAAGAGGTAATTCTTGCCGTCGTGCAACAGGCGTCCCGCCTCCTTGCCCGGCTGGACGTTCATGCCGCACACCGGATCCTTGCTGACGATCGCTTCTGTCTTGTCGTTCACCCGCTCACCTCTT
>JADLDQ010000023.1 GCA_020846575.1 Burkholderiales bacterium | reverse complement strand
CCGGACCACCCGCACCTTACGGCGCGGGTCATGTATTTCGCGGCTCAATACCCGGCCCGCGCGTCCCCCTGTCAACGCTTCGCCTGCACCGTCACCGGTACACACGCATGACTCGGGGCCGCCGTGGCTGGCTAGGCCTTCAACGTATGAAACTTTCATTCACAACAACTCGCCGGTTTGACCGGCGCACGGAGTCTCGATGAAGATCGCTGCCATCACCCCGGTGCGTATCCGGCTGCCCGAGCCCGCCGTGCGGACCCGCGCGCGCCGCCCGAGCTACAACGCGAGTGCGCCCCGCGCCTTCCCGATCAACAAGTACCCCGAGTTCCCCCGCCAGCTGCGCCATGTTCCCGGCGAGGTGGCCGCGGAGATGTGGGTGCGGGTGACGGCCGAGAACGGCCAGTGGGGCCTCGGGCAGTGCCACTGGGGAAACCTGGTCGCGCCGCTGGTGAGCGAGCACTTCGCGCCCCTGCTCGCCGGCCGCGACTGCCTGGCGATCGAGTACCTCAACGACCTGATGTGGCGCTCGACGCTGCGCTTCGGCGCCGTGGGGCTTTCCAGCGTCGCCCGCAGCGCCATCGACCTCGCGCTCTGGGACTTGAAGGGAAAGCTCCTCGGCGTGCCGGTCTACAGCCTGATCGGCGGGCCCTGCCGGCCGCAGCTTTCGTGCTACTGCACCGGCGACGACCTGGACTGGTCGATGGAACTGGGGTTCCGCAGCTTCAAGATCAGCAACCCGGTCCACTACGAGGAGGGAACCCAGGGCATCGACCGGCTGGAGGAAAAGGTCGCCAGGGCGCGCGAGACGGTGGGCGCCGCCGCGGACCTGATGCTCAACCCGGTGATGTCCTACAACGTGGAGTTCGCCGCGCGCGTGATGGAGCGCCTTGCGCCCTACCGGTTGCGCTGGATCGAGGAGCCGCTCCCGCCGCACGACATGGAGGGCCTCGCGCAATTGAAGCGCGCCGTGCCCACGCTGCCGATCGCCACCGGTGAGGACCACCATTCGCGGCACGAATTCCGCGAGCTGGTCGAGCGCCGCTGCGTGGACGTGCTGCAGCCCGACCTGCGCTGGTGCGGCGGGCTCTCGGAAGCCCTCAAGATCTACACGCTCGGCGAGGCGGCCGGCATCGCCACCATCCCGCACTCGGGCGCCGGCCTGCCGTTCGGCCAGCACTTCGCCATCGCCATGCCGGAATCGCCGTTCGCCGAGTTCTGGCTGGGTTCGGACCCCGGCGTGCCGCTTGCGGAAGCGAACCGCTTTCCCGGCATGCCGGTTCCGGTGGACGGAAAGGTCACGCCCAGCGACGCACCTGGATTCGGGATGGAGTTCACCGAGGCGCACCTCCTTGCCTGGTGATTCGGGCGCTCGCGCGCCATGGCAGAATTCGCGTATCCGCGCGCGCGCCCCGCGGCGCCGCGCGGCGCCGGCCGGCACGTCCCGGCCGGAGACTCGATCACAACATGCAGGGCGAAACCGTGACCCGCGTCGTATTCCTTGCGCGCCTGGCGAAGGAGGACGTGATCAAGCGCCTGAGTTCCATCCCCGGTGTGGAACTGTTCGCCAGCGAGGATCTCGACCAGGTGCTGCGCGCCCTGGCAGGCGCGCAAGTGCTGGTCACGGCCGACGTGCGCGGCGAGGATTCCAGGAAGCTCGCCGACGCCCTCGCCTCGCCGGGCCGCACCGTGCGCTGGGTACAGTGCGTGTCGGCGGGCTTCGAGGGGCTGGTGCGCCACGGCTTTCCCGCGGACATCCCGCTCACCAACCAGGGCGGCGCGGTGGCGCCCGCGGTGGCCGAGCACGCCTTCGCGCTCATGCTGGCGCTGCTGCGCCGGGTGCCCGAGGCGGTGCTCGCCAGGACGCGCCGCGAGTGGGACCGCAGCTTCTCCTCCACCACCTCGGCGCTGGAAGGGCGCACGCTCGCCATCATCGGCTGCGGCCATATCGGGCGTCAGGTCGCCAGGCGGGCGCTCGCCTTCGACATGCGGGTGATCGGCGTGTCGCGCTCGGGTCTGGGCCACCCCGAGGCCGACGCCGAGGCCCGCGCCCGCTTCGATGAACTGCACCCGGTGTCGGCGCTCAAGAGCGTCCTGGCGCGCGCCCAGGCGATCGTGCTCGCCGCGCCGCAGACCGCGCAGACCCGCCACCTCATCGGCGCGGCCGAACTGGCCGCCTGCCGCCGGGACGCGATTCTCGTCAACGTGGCGCGTGGAGGCCTCGTCGATCCTGCGGCGCTGCGCGCGGCGCTGGAACGCGGCGCGATCGCCGCGGCGGGGCTCGACGTCACCGAGCCCGAACCCCTGCCGCCGGAAGACCCGCTGTGGAACTGCCCGAACCTGGTCATCACGCCGCACATCGCCGGCGGCGGCAGTCCCATGAGCCGGGGGCGGATTCTCGATGTGCTCTCGGAGAACTTCGAGCGTTTCCGCTCGGGCAGGGCGCTGCTGCACCTGGTGAACGCAGCCTGAGCAGCGCCGCGTGAAGATCGCGAAGATCGAGGACTTCCATTCCTGGGGCGGCTGGGAGAACTTCTCCTTCCTCAAGCTGAGCACCGACGAAGGCACGAGCGGCTGGGCGGAGTTCAACGAGGCGCGCGGGCGTAAAGGTCTCACGGGCCTCATCCACTCGCTGGGCGAATCGCTGATCGGCGAGGATCCGCGCAACGTCGCGCGCATCGACGCGGCTCTGTACGCGCAGACCCGCTCGACCACCGGCGGCCTGCAGTCGCACGCCATGGCGGCGCTGCTGAACGCCTGCCTCGACATCAAGGGCAAGGCCCTCGGGGTGCCCGTGTACGAGCTGCTGGGCGGCGCCATACGCACGCGGCTGCCGGTGTACTGGTCGCACTGCGGCCTGTTCCGCGCGCGCTACGCCTCCCTCTTCGACGGCAAGGTGATCCCGAGCCCGGCGGTGCGCAGCCTGGAGGATCTGCGCGCACTGGGGGCCGAGGTGCGCGAGCGCGGCTTCAAGGCGCTGAAGACCAATCTGCTGGTCTTCGGCCGCGACGCAGTGCACGCCCACGGTCCCGGCTTCGGCCGCGGTGCAGGGCATCCGGCGCTCAACATCGACGAGGAGATCACCGAGGCCTTCGTCGCGCAGCTCGCGGCGCTGCGCGCGGGCGCGGGCCCCACGGTGCGCCTGATGGCGGATCTCAACTTCAACTTCAAGCCCGAGGGTCTGCGAAGGCTCGCCCGCGCGGCCGAGCCCTTCAATCTCCTGTGGCTGGAGATGGACCTGTACGAGCCGCAGGCCCTGGCGCGAGTGCGCGCCTCGAGCGCCACGCCCATCGCCTCGCTCGAGGCGGTCTTCGGGCGGCGCGGTCTCAAACCCTATCTCGCCAGCCACGCGGTGGACGTGGCCATCGTCGACGTGCAGTGGAACGGCATGCCCGAGGCGATGCGCATGGCGGCGATGGCGGACGCCTGGGAGGTCAACGTCGCCTCGCACACCTCCAGCGGGCCGCTCTCCACGCTCGCCAGCGCCCATTTCTGCGCCGCCATCCCGAACTTCCGGATTATGGAGATCGACGTGGACGAGGTGCCCTGGCGGGGGCAGCTGCTCACGCGGCCCTACCGGATCGAGAACGGCGAGTTCCTGTTGCCCGAGGCACCGGGATGGGGCGCGGACATCGACGAGGCGGTGGTGCGGGCACACCCGGCGCTGGATTGAACGCCGTTCGCGTTCGTGGCGCGCCGGTGCGGCGCCGGCCCTTGAGGCGCAGCGACCGGGCAGCGCCGCCCGCGGGCATTCCCGCGGGCATTCAACTGCGTCGCGCTACCGCCGGATCCAGGCTCTCGACGAATCCGGACAGCAAGGCGCCGAACCGATCCGGCTCGTCGAGGAACAGAGCGTGCCCCGCGTTCTCGAAGATCTCCACCCGCGTCGCGGGACGCCGTTCCAACAGCGTGCGGGCCTGCTCGGCGAACTGCGGGGTCGCGGCGTAGAGCAGCGGCGGCGTGAAGGTCTCGAGCAGCCTGCGCCAGTGCGCCGCCTGCAGGTGGCCGGGAAACAGGTCCAGGCTCGCCTGCAAGGGCATGCGCAGCACCGATGCCTCCAGCCGGGCCAGTTCCTGCGCAGCCCATGGGCGGCGCACCATATCGCAAAGGAAAGCGCGCATGCTTGCGGGCCGATCCGCCGCCAGAGCTTCGCGAAACGCGGTGCCGCGCGGCGGGGACGGCGCCCTGCCCAGGCCGAGGGAGCTGTCGACCAGGACGAGGCCGGCGATCGCCAGGTCACGGTGCCGTCCGAAGCAGTGCAGCGCCTCGAGCGCGGCGAGCGACCAGCCCACCAGGACCACGCGCGGATAGGCGGCGACGAACTCGGCGATGTCGTCCGCCCGGCGGTCGATGTGGTAGCCGGCCGCGGGTATCTCGGAATCACCCTGCCCGCGCGGATCCAGGGCCGCGACGCGATGGCACGACTGAAGCATCGCGATCTGCCCGTCCCACAGCGACGCCGGCATGGTCCAGCCGGGCACCAGGCACACGACGGGGCTTCGGCCGGCCGGACCTGCCTCGATCACGCTCAGCAGGACACCGTCGGAAGTGGCAAACACCCGCCGCCCAGCGCTGGAGTCTGCTTCGCGTGCGGTCACGCGATCGTCCTCGTCAGGGACGCAGGGGTGAAGCGCTTATCCTGATGGCGGCACGCGCGCGTCCCGCCAGCACGGGCGCCGGCTTGCGCGCGATCATCACCAGCGCGCGGCCGTTGCGGCGGTCCCTGTGGTTGTAGCCGAAATCGAAGCCCAAGGGGGCCGGCTTGAGCCGCTGGTATTCCGCGTACAGCGCGGGCTGGAAGGCGCTCTCGAACGGCGGGATCGGCGTGGTGTACACCCCGTAGAGGCCGACATCCCAGCCGCCCGACAGCAGTGTCTTG
>JADLDQ010000022.1 GCA_020846575.1 Burkholderiales bacterium | reverse complement strand
GCGCTGGTGCGCAAGCCGCCCGCGGTCGAGACCCTGGGCTCGGTCACCTGGATCTGCTCGGACAAGACCGGCACGCTGACGCAGAACCGCATGCGCGTCGAGGCGCTGGCGGTGAACGGCGAGCGCCTCGCGCCGGCGCGCGTTCGCCTGGAGGACCCGCTCGCCGCGGAGCTGCTGCGCGCCATGGCGCTCAACAACGACACCCGCGTCGGCGCCGCCGCTCAGGCGGCGGGCGATCCCACCGAGGTGGCCCTCTACGAGGCCGCGCGTGAGGCCGGGCTCGATGCGGCCGAGCTTGGGAGGCGGCTGCCGCGCGTGGCGGAGCTGCCCTTCGACCCGGAACGCCGCCGCATGAGCACGCTGCACCGGGAGACGCCCTCGAGCGAGGCGCTGCTCGCGTACGTGAAGGGCTCGCCCGAATCGGTGCTGCCCCTTTGCACGCAGGGCGCCGCAGGAACGCGCTCCTTCGAGCCGGAGCGCATCGCCGCGCTCGCGCAGGCGATGGCCGCGGAGGGGCTGCGGCTGCTCGCCTTCGCGCGGCGGCGCTTCGAGTCGCCGCCGCCGCTCGATCCCGCGCGCGTCGAGACGGGGCTGGAGTTCCTGGGCCTCGCCGCACTGCTCGACCCCCCGCGGGCGGAAGTGGCCGCCGCGATCGCGGAAGCGAAGGGGGCGGGCATCGTGCCGGTGATGATCACCGGCGACCATCCGGACACCGCGCGCGCCATCGCGCTGCGCATCGGCCTGACAGGCGGCGACCGGGAGGAAGAGGTGCTCACCGGCGCCGAGCTGTCGCGCCTCACGGACGAGGAGTTCGCGCGGCGGGTGCGCGCCATCCGCGTCTACGCGCGCGCCGCGCCGGAGCACAAGATCCGCATCGTCCAAGCGCTGCAGCGCCAGGGCGAGTGCGTCGCCATGACCGGCGACGGGGTGAACGACGCCCCGGCGCTCAAGCGCGCCGACATCGGGGTGGCGATGGGGGTGAGCGGCACCGACGTGGCCAAGGAAGCCGCGCACATGATGCTGCTCGACGACAACTTTGCCACCATCGTGGCGGCGGTGCGCGCCGGGCGGCGCATCTTCGACAACGTCCGCAAGTTCATCCGCTATGCCATGACCGGGAACTCGGGGGAGATCTGGACCATCTTCCTCGCCCCATTCCTCGGCATGCCCATCCCCCTGCTGCCCATCCACATCCTGTGGATCAACCTGGTGACCGACGGGCTGCCCGGCCTCGCCTTTTCCTCGGAGGGGGCCGAGCGCGACATCATGCGGCGGGCGCCGCGGCCGCCGAACGAGAGCATCTTCGCCCACGGCATGTGGCAGCACATCGTCTGGGTGGGCCTGCTGATGGGCGCTGCGTGCCTGTTCACCCAGGCGTGGTCGATCGGCACCGGCACCGGACACTGGCAGACCATGGTGTTCACCGTGCTCACCCTGTCGCAGCTCGGCCACGCGCTCGCGATACGCTCGGAGCGGGAGTCGCTCTTCACCCAGGGCCCGTGGTCGAACCGGCCGCTCGCGCTCGCGGTCGTGCTCACCTTCGCCTTGCAGATGGCGACGATCTACGTTCCCTGGCTCAACCCGATCTTCAGGACCGAGCCGCTCTCGGCGGGTGAACTGCTCTTTTGCCTGGCGATGTCCACGGTGGTGTTCGCCGGGGTGGAGATCGAGAAGTGGCTGGTTCGCCGCGGCTGGCTGTACCGGGAGGCGGGCGTTGCCGCCTCGCAACCGTCGTGACGGTCCCTGCGCTGCCGCACGCGCACCCGCGCCTCCCGTGCGGATCGGGTCGCCGCCGCCCGGCCGGATCGGGTCGCCGCCGCCCGTGCGGGTCGGGTCGCCGCCGCCCGTCAGGATCGCACTGTCGTCGCCTTCGTTGCGAATGGTCAATGCGGCAGCGTGCGCGTGCCGATAGACTGGCGCCTGCTCCGGCGCGCGCCGGGCGCCGCACCCATCCCCCGAAGAAGACCTCTCCATGACGCTCCTCGTCGGCCGCCACTACCTCACGCCGCTGTTCGAACCGACCTCGGTCGCGGTCATCGGCGCGAGCGCCTCGCCCGGGCACGTCGGCAGCGTGCTGGTCGACAACATCCGCGGGGGCGGTTTCCGGGGGGCGGTCTGGGCCGTGAACCCGAAGTACCGCGAGGTCAAGGGCATCGACTGCTACGAGTCGGTGGAGAAGATCCCCGGCCGGGTGGACCTCGCGCTGGTGTGCACGCCGGCGCCGACGGTGCCTGGCATCATCGAGAGCTGCGGCCGCGCCGGGGTGCGCGCCGCGGTGGTGATCACCGCCGGCTTCAGCGAGACGGGCGAAGCGGGCGCGCGCCTGGAGCGCAGGCTGCTGGAGAACGCGCGCGCCTACGGAGTACGGGTGGTCGGTCCCAATTGCGTCGGCATCATGCGGCCGGCCATCGGCCTGAACGCGACCTTCGGGCGCACCGGCGCCGTGCCCGGATCGCTCGCGCTGGTGTCGCAGTCGGGCGCGCTGTGCACCGCGCTGCTCGACTGGGCGGCGCCCGGCGGTGTGGGCTTCTCCAGCGTGGTCTCGGTGGGCGGCTCGAGCGACGTGGACTTCGGCGAGATCATCGACTACCTGGCGTGCGATCCGAACACCGAGCACATCCTGCTCTACATCGAGGGCATCCGCAACGCGCGGCGCTTCGTCTCCTCGATGCGCATGGCCGCGCGGGCGAAGCCGGTGATCCTGATCAAGGTCGGCCGCCATCCCTCGGGCTCGCGCGCGGCGGTGTCCCACACCGGGGCGATCGTGGGGGGCGACGATGTGTTCGACGCCGTGGTGCGCCGCACCGGGGCGGTGCGCGTCACCACCATCTCGCAACTGGTCGCGGCGGCGCAGGCGCTGTCGTCTCACAACCGGCCGCGCGGCGAGCGGCTGCTGGTGATCACCAACGGCGGCGGGCCGGGCGTGATGGCGGCCGACCGCGCCACCGATCTCGGCGTGCCCCTCGCCCGTCTTTCGGAGAAAACGCTCGCGAGCCTGAAGGCGGTGCTGCCGCCCGCCTGGTCGCAGGGCAACCCCATCGACCTGATCGGCGACGCCGATCCGCGGCGCTACCGGGTGGCGGTGGCGGGCGCGATGGCCGACGACAGCGTCGACGGGGTGCTGGTGATCCTCGCGCCGCAGGCGCTGACCGATCCGCTGCAGGCGGCGCAGGCGGTGATCGAGGCGGCCAAGGGCTCGGACAAGCCGCTCATCACCTGCTGGATGGGCGAGGCGACGGTCGAGCCCGCGCGCGCGCTGTTCCGCGAGGCGCGCATTCCCACCTTCCGCACCCCCGAGCCGGCGGTGGAGATGTTCGGCCACATCTCCTCCTTCTACCGCAACCAGAGGACGCTGTTGCAGACGCCCGGCCCGATCGCCCACGGACTGGCGCCCGACCTGGACACCGCGCGCCTCATCATCGAGCGCTCGCTCGCGGCGCGGCGCACGGTGCTCTCGGAGATGGAGTCCAAGGCGCTGCTGGCGGCGTTCCACGTACCGATCGCCAATGCGGTCACCGCGCGCAGCGCCGACGAGGCGATGCTGCTCGCGCGCGAGATCGGCTTCCCGGTCGCGATGAAGATCGACTCGCCCGACATCACCCACAAGAGCGAGGTCGGCGGCGTGCGGCTGCATGTGGCGAGCGCGCGCGCCGCGCGCGAGGCCTACGAGGAGATCACCACCGGCGCCGCGCGGCTGCGGCCCGAGGCGAAGCTGAAGGGCGTGGTCATGGAGCCGATGATCGCGCGCGCGAGCGGGCGCGAGCTGATGATCGGGGTGGTCAACGACCCGGTGTTCGGCCCCATTCTCGCCTTCGGCGCGGGCGGCGGCGCGGTGGAGGTGCTCAAGGACCGCGCGGTCGCGATCCCGCCGCTCAATGCCTTCCTCGCCCGCGAGATGATCCAGGGCACGCGGGTCGCGGCGATGCTGGGGGCGTATCGGGACATGCCGGCGGCGGACCTGGCGGCCGTCGAGGGCGCGCTGTTGCGGGTCTCGGAGATGGTGTGCGAGCTGCCCTGGATCCGCGAGATGGACATCAACCCGCTCGTCGCCGACGAATCGGGCGCGATCGCGGTCGACGCCCGCATCGTGTTGGGCGAGCCGCGCACCGGGCTGGAAGGCTACGGCCACATGGCGATCCACCCCTACCCCTCGCGGCTGGTCTCGACCTGGCAGCTCGCGGATGGCACGCCGGTCACCCTGCGGCCGATCCGGCCCGAGGACGCCGAGATGGAGGTCGAGTTCGTGCGTGCCCTGTCGCCGCAGAGCCGCTACCTGCGCTTCATGAACACGCTGCGCGAGCTCACCCCGCAGATGCTGGCGCGCTTCACCCAGATCGACTACGAGCGCGAGATGGCCTTCATCGCGGTGATCGAGGAGAGCGGTCGCGAGATGGAGATCGGGGTCGCGCGCTACGTGACCAACCCGGACGGCCGCAGCTGCGAGTTCGCGGTGGTCGTGGCCGACGCCTACCATCGCAGCGGCGTGGGCCGGCGGCTCATGGGGCGGCTGATCGAGGTGGCGCGCTCCAGGGGACTGCGGGCGATGGTCGGGCACGTGCTCGCGGACAACGAGCCGATGCACCGGATGACGGCGGCGCTGGGGTTCACCTCGGCGCCGGTTTCCGGCGACCCCACGATGCACCGGGTGACGCTGGACCTCGTCTGAGCCACGAGGGGCTGCTCGCTCTCCTCGCGCTCCCCCGGTTTCAGGGAAGGCTGCGCCATCCTTCCAGCGGGGGCTCGTCCCCTGTGACGTGAGCGCGCGCGGCGGCGACTCCGGGGCTATTCGCCCTCGTCCTCGTCGTGGCCGTAGACCCGCAGCACCCGGGTGCGCTTGTGGCCGGCGGCGTACTTCTCCAGCCCCACCAGCACCGGGAACAGCGCCTGCAGCCTGGCGCGTGCATCCTGTTCCTCGGTGAACAGCAGCAGCTTCCCGTCTTCGCCCTTCACGTCGTGCCAGGACGCGGGATCGCTGTCGTCGTCCTGCACCTGCAGCTTGAACATGGCCTTTCCTCCTCGAACGCGGATCGGCTTCGATTAGACTACCCCGGGCGGCCGCGGTTCCGCGCCGGATCCAACGGCCGCGGCATGCCGCGCGGGGAGAAGCTCCAGCATGGACCGATCCGATACCCCGGCCGCGAAGGCCGGCACCGTGGCCGTGGGCGAGCTCGCCGTGAAGCGCATGGGCTTTGGCGCCATGAGGCTGTGCGGCGGCTACGCGCTGGGTGCGCCGTCCGATCGGCCCGCGGCGCATCGCGTACTGCGCCGCGCCCTGGAGCTGGGCGTTGACTTCATCGACACCGCCGACAGCTACGGGCCCGGGATCGACGAGGAGCTGATCGCCGAGGCTCTCCACCCCTACCCGGCGGGCCTGGTCATCGCCACCAAGGGCGGTTACCTGCGCGGCTCGCGCGGCGGCTGGACGCCCGACGCTCGCCCAGAGCGCTTGCGCCAGGCGCTGGAGGGCAGCCTCTCGCGCCTGCGGGTCGAGCGCATCGACCTCTACCAGCTGCACACGCCCGATGCGCGCGTGCCCTTCGCCGAGTCCGTGGGCGCGCTCGCGAACGCGCAGCGCGAAGGGAAGATCCGCCACATCGGGCTGTCCAACGTGTCGGTCCGGCAGCTCGAGGAGGCGCGCGCGATCGCGCCCGTGGTGTCCGTGCAGAACGAGTACAACCTCGAGGACCGCGGCTCGGAGGACGTGCTGCGCGCCTGCGAGCGGCTGGGCATCGCCTTCATCCCCTGGCGCCCGCTCGGGGCCGGCGCGAGCCTGCGGCCGGCCAGGACCGCGCGCGTCGCCGCGCGCCTGCAGGCCACCCCGGCGCAGGTCGCGCTCGCCTGGCTGCTCGCGCGCTCGCCCGCGATGCTGCCGATTCCCGGGACCTCGTCGGGTGCGCACCTCGAGGAGAACGTGAAAGCGGCGGCGCTGCGGCTGTCGCGCGCGGACCTCGATCTTCTCGAGTGAGGAGCCGCGCAACAAAGGGTCGTGACCTCTTTCGCGAAAACCTGTCGCTCACCGAGGAGTCGCTCGATTACGATCGGCCGGGATCATTCCAGGTGGCCGCGAACGCCGGTCCCCCCTGTTCATCACTCGACGCTCACGTCGTTGCGAGAATGTCCAAGCCGAGCGCCTGCCCATTGCGGTCTGCCCGATGTGCCGGTGGCTGGAGATCCTTCTGTCGCTGGCGGGCGTGCGCAGCGCGATGAACTCTCGCGTGGCCGGTGTCACGCGAGCGAGCGCCCGAGTGGCTGCTGGAGAACGCCCGCTGCACCGCGGCTGGCGCCCGTCATGCAGACCGGCGCCGGGCACGGGAGCAAGGCGTGTAAGCAACGCGCTCCCGGCTCGATTCCGGCGTAACGTATGAGGGTCGATTCGAGAACAGGAGAGTTCCGATGGGTGGTTGGGGATGCCCGTACGATCAGAAGGGTCGCTGCGCGCGCGTCAATCATGTCCCCTGCGACCCGGGAATGAAGGGCTGCGTGCTGTTCGGTCGTTTCGTGTGGGCGGACGAGAGCAAGAACCGCCCCCGAAAAGCGAAGCGCGACAACGGCCCGGCGCCATCCCCCGAAGGGCCCGCTGGTCTTGAAGGGCCTTCGAAGGCCGATTGATCGACTGCCTGCGTCCCGGACACCATTCTTCGATCACCGAGCTGCACGAGGCGGCGGGGAGAAGGAGCGTCACGATTGCGCCGGCGGACCGGTCGTAGGGCGAATTTCACCGCGGTTCGACTGATCCGAGGCGAGGCTTGCGATCGCCGCGGTCGCCCCCGCCTCCGCCCAATCCGGTGCCGGGCCCCGACCACGCCATGAGCGCATCCGCCGAGCACCTCGCCGCCGCCCGCCGGGCCATCGCCCGCTCGTATCGGGTGGCCGAGGCCGAGGCGCTGGAGACGCTCGGCGAGCGGCTGCGCCTTTCCTGCGCGCAGCGCCGCGGCGTCGCCGCGCGGGCGCTCGAGCTGGCGCAGCGGGTGCGCGAGCGCGCGCACGAGTCGGCCGGCGCCGAGGCCTTCCTGCGCCGCTATTCGCTCTCCACCCGCGAGGGCGTGGTGCTGATGTGCCTCGCCGAGGCGCTGCTGCGCATTCCCGACGCCGGCACCGCCGACGCGCTGATACGCGACAAGCTCGCCGGCACGCGCTGGGAGGGCGATGCAGGCGGCGGCGAGGAAGAGGGCGGCCTGCTCGTCAACGCCGCCACCTGGGGGCTGATGCTCACCGGTACGCTCGCCGCCTGGGGCGAGGCGCAGGGCGAGGCGCCCGCGGCGGTGCTGCGGCGGCTCGCGGCGCGCCTGGGCGAGCCGCTCGCGCGCGCCGCCATCCGCCAGGCGATGAAGATCATGGCCGGGCAGTTCATCGCGGGCGAGACCATCGCCGAAGCGATCGAGCGGGCGGCGGGCGAGCGCGGCGCGGAGCAATACCGCTACTCCTACGACATGCGGGGCGTGGCGGCGCGCACCGCCGGCGACGCCGAACGCTACCTCGCCGCCTACGAGGCGGCGATCGACACGGTGGGGCGGGCGGCGGCCGGGGACGTTCCCGTCGAGGCGCGGCCGGGCGTGTCGATCAAGCTCTCGGCGCTGCACCCGCGCTTCGAACCCGCCCAGCGCGGCCGTGTCATGACCGAACTTGCCCCGCGCCTCGCTTCGCTCGCGGCGCGCGCCGCCGCGGCCGGCATCCCGGTGACCATCGATGCCGAGGAGAGCGAGCGGCTGGAGCTGACCCTGGAACTGTTCGAGGCGCTCGCGCGCGACCCGCGGTTCGCGGGCTGGCAGGGGCTGGGCCTCGCGGTGCAGGCCTACCAGCGGCGCGGCATCCACCTGTGCGACTGGCTCGCCGCGCTCGCTGCGGCCAGCGGCCGGCGCCTGATGGTGCGCCTGGTGAAAGGCGCCTACTGGGACAGCGAGGTGAAGGCGGCGCAGGTGCAGGGCGTGGACGACTACCCGGTGTTCACGCGCAAGAGCGCCACCGACGTGTCCTACCTCGCCTGCGCGCAGGCGCTCTTCGAGGCGGGCGCGGCGATCTACCCGCAGTTCGCCACCCACAACAGCCATAGCGTCGCGGCGGTGCTCGCCTGCGCCGGCGAGCGCCGCGACTTCGAGTTCCAGAAGCTGCAGGGCATGGGCGACGCGCTCTACGAGGCGCTCGTCCCCGAGGCGGGCGTGGCCTGCCGCGTGTATGCCCCGGTGGGCGGGCACCGCGACCTGCTCGCCTACCTGGTGCGCCGGCTGCTGGAGAACGGCGCCAACAGCTCCTTCGTGCACCAGGTCGGCGACCCGGGCGTACCGCTGGAGCGCCTGGTGGCCGACCCGCTCGAGCGCCTGCCGCGCCCCTACGTCCCGCACCCGCGGGTGCCTCTGCCGCGCGACCTCTATCCCGGGCGGCGCAACTCGCGCGGGCCGGACCGCTGCGACCGCGCGGTGCTCGAACGTCTCTCGCAGCGCGTCGCCGCCGACCGTGCGCAGGCGCTGGAGGCGATCGCCGACTCGGACCCCGCCGCCATCGACGCCGCCGCCCGCGGGGCGGCGGCGGCATTCAGGGTATGGGACGCGACGCCGGTCGAGGAGCGCGCGCGCTGCCTGGAGCGAGCCGGCGATCTGCTCGAAGCGCGAATGGACGAGTTCGTTTCGCTCGCGGTGCGCGAAGCGGGCAAGACCCTGCCCGATGCGGTCGCCGAAGTTCGCGAGGCAGTGGACTATTGTCGCTACTACGCGCAGCGCGCCCGCGCCGACTTCGGTGAGCCGCTCGCGCTTGCCGGCCCCACGGGCGAATCCAACCGTCTGGAGCTCGCCGGGCGCGGCGCTTTCGCCTGCATCAGCCCGTGGAACTTTCCGCTGGCGATCTTCACCGGTCAGGTGAGCGCCGCGCTCGTCGCCGGCAACGCGGTGCTCGCCAAGCCGGCCGAGCAGACGCCGCGCATCGCCGCGCGCGTGGTGGCGCTGCTGCACGAGGCGGGCGTGCCGCGCGCAGCGCTGCGCCTGGTTTGCGGCACGGGCGAGGCGGCCGGCGCGCCGCTGGTGCGGCACTCCGCCGTGGCGGGCGTCGTCTTCACCGGCTCCTTCGAGACCGCGCGGGCGATCAACCGTACGCTCGCGCAGCGCGCCGGCCCCATCGTGCCCTTCATCGCCGAGACCGGCGGCATGAACGCGCTGGTCATCGATTCCTCGGCCCTGCCCGAGCAGGTGGTGGCCGATGCCATCGCCTCCGCCTTTCAGAGCGCGGGGCAGCGCTGCTCCGCGGCGCGGGTGCTCGCCGTGCAGGAGGAGGCGGCGCCGCGCATCCTCCCGATGCTCGCCGGCGCCATGGCAGAGCTTTCGGTCGGCGACCCCGCGCTGCCCGAGACCGACGTGGGCCCGGTCATCGACGCGGAGGCGAAGCGCGCGCTCGACGATTACGTCGCGTGGCTGCGCCCGCGCGCACGCCTCCTCGCCCAGGCGCCGCTCGCGGCCTGCGACGCGCCGTTGGCCATGCCGTTCGTTGCGCCGGTTGCCTTCGAGATCGATATCGCGGATCTGCCGCAGCGCGAGGTGTTCGGACCGGTGCTGCACGTGCTGCGCTGGAAAAGCGGCGAACTCGAGCGCTTGCTCGACGCGCTCGCCGCGACCGGCTACGGCCTGACGCTCGGCATCCACAGCCGCATCGAGCATTTCGTCGCGCGCGTGCGCGCGCGCCTGCCGGTGGGCAACACTTACGTCAACCGCAGCATGATCGGCGCGGTGGTCGGCGTGCAGCCCTTCGGCGGCGAGGGGCTCTCGGGCCCCGGCCCCAAGGCGGGCGGCCCACACTACCTGCCGCGCTTCGCGCTGGAGCGCACGCTCACGGTGAACACCGCCGCGGCCGGGGGCAACGCCACGCTGCTGGGAGAGGTGGACTAGCCGTGCAGCGCGAACATTGATAGAAAGACAACAATTGTTGTCTAATAGTCAATATGAAGCCCCAGGACATCGTCAGAGCGCTGTGCGCAAGCGAGGCCCGCTTCCGGCTGGTCCGTGCTCTCTACGGAGCGCCCGGAGAAGCCTTTCACCTGCGCGGGCTTGCCGCGCGCGCGCGAGTGGATCCCGCGCAGGTGCACAAGCTGCTGCCCGGCTTCGCCCAGGCCGGGCTGTGCGAGGTGGTGCCGGAGGTCCCGCACAGGAAGTACCGGGCGGCACTGGATCACCCGCTGGCCGCGCCCTTGACCGAGATCTTCCGCGGCGCCGCTGCGGGCGACGATGGCGAGGTCGTGCACGTCGCACGGGCACCGGTGCTGCGCTCGCTCCTGTGGAGCGGCCGCGCGCGCGACACGATCCCCGCTGCCGAAGCGTTTCGCCATTACGAAGACAACTGGCGTTTCGTCCAGGCAGCCGAGATGCACGCCGAGGAGCGGCGCCTGTTCGAGCGGTTGAAGGATCGCTACGGCGGGGGCCTCGTCAATGGCTGATTTCCAGCGGCCCCTTTACGCGCGTATCGCCCGCCTGCTCGCCTGCCTGGATGCCGGATTCCTCGCCGGGTCCGGGTGCTATTTCGGCGGCGGCACGCAACTGGCCATGTCCCACGGCGAGTACCGCGAGTCCCGCGACATGGACCTGCTGGTGTCGTCGCGCGCGGGTTTTCGGGCGATACGCGAGACGATCTCCCAGACCTCGCTCGGATCCCTGTTCAGAAAACCCGTGCCGCTCGCCCGCGAAGTGCGCGCCGACCGGGACGCCCTGAGGACATTCCTGCGCGAATCACCCGCCGAGGAGGCGCTCAAGTTCGAAGTGCTGTTCGAGGCTCGCCTGGACCTGGCCGGTGCGCTCGATCCCGCACTCGGCGTGCCGGTACTCGCCCCCGAGTACGGCCTGGCGGAGAAGCTCTTGGCAAACGCCGATCGGGGTCTGGATCGCGTATACCGCTCGCGCGATCTCGTAGACCTGGCCTTCGTCAGCCTGCGGGTGGAGGAAGCGACGCTCAGGCAGGCCTCACGCCTTGCCCGCGAAGCCTACGGGAACGCAGTGGCGCGCGCGCTCGCCGAGACGCTCAGGATGGTCGAACTGGACGCGCGCTACCGCGACCAGTGCATACGGGACCTTGGCGTCACAGACCCGAAGACGCTTCGCGAGGGCCTGACGAAGCTGCAGGCGCGCAAGCGCCTGCTCGCGGGTGCCGGCGGTGCGACGCGGAACGCGCGGAAACGACCCAAGGCGTAGCGCGAAGGCGGCTCGAGCCGCTCCGGCGCTCAGCCCCCGCTCTGGACCACCGCCAGCGCCGCGCGCAGCGCCTCCACCGCGAAGTCGATGTCCTCTTCCCCGATGACCAGAGGCGGGGCGAGGCGCACCACGCTGCCGTGGGTATCCCTCGAGAGCACGCCGCGCGCGAGCAGCGCGTCCACCACCCGGCGCGCGCTGGCGCGCGCCGGGTCGATGTCCACGCCCACGAGCAATCCCTTGCCGCGCACCTCGCGCACCAGCGGGCTGTCGATGGCCTGGAGTCCCGCCATGAGCCGTGCGCCCAGCCGCGCCGCCCGCTCGGGCAGGCGTTCCTCGTCGAGGACCTCCAGGGTCGCGATCCCGACGGCCGCGGCCAGCGGGTTGCCGCCAAAGGTGCTGCCGTGGTCGCCGGGCCGGAACACCGCCATCACGTCCTCGCGCGCGAGAAAGGCCGATACCGGCAACATGCCGCCGCCGAGCGCCTTGCCCAGCACGAGGCCGTCGGGCTTCACGCCCTCGTGGTCGCAGGCGAGCATACGGCCGGTGCGCCCGAGGCCGGTCTGCACCTCGTCGGCGATGAAGAGCACGTCGTGCTCCCGGCAGATCTCGGCGCAGCGCGCGAGGTAGCCGGGCGGGGGAACCACGATGCCGCGCTCGCCCTGGATGGGTTCCGCGAGGAACGCCGCGGTGCGCTTCGTGATGGCGCGCTCGAGCGCTTGCGCGTCGCCGAAGGGCACCAGCCGGAAGCCTCCGGGAAACGGGCCGAAGCCGCGGCGGTACTGGGCCTCGGTGGACATCGCGGTGATGGCGATCGAGCGCCCGTGGAAGTTGCCTTCGCAGGCGATGATCTCGGCGCGCCCGCGCGGCACGCGCTTCACCTGGTATGCCCACTTGCGCGCCGCCTTGAGCGCGGTCTCCACCGCTTCCATGCCCGTATTCATCGGCAGGGCGCGGTCCATCCCGATCGCGCCGCAGAGTTTCGCGAGGAACCCGCCCAGCCGGTCGTTGTAGAAGGCGCGTGAGGTGAGCGCGAGCCGGCCCGCCTGCGCCGTGAGCGCCGCGAGGATGCGCGGGTGCGCGTGGCCGAGACTCAATGCCGAGTAGGCGGACATGAAGTCCAGATAACGACGGCCTGCCTCGTCCCAGACGTGTATGCCCGAGCCGCGCACCAGGACGACCGGCAGCGGATCGTAGTTCGCCGCGCCGCAGCGACGCTCCAGCTCGAGCGCCGACGGCCCCTTTACGGTCTTGGCGGCTGCGAGCAGCGACGCGGCGAGCTGCAAGACCAGTCGCGCGGTCACGCCGCCGATGTCGCGGTGCGGATCGAACTCGGCGATCTCGACGGCAAGCGGCGGCGCCCCGCCCGCGAGCTCGCCCAGCACGGCCGACAGCGCCTCCCCGCGCAGTCCGTGGGGCACCGGCGTGGTGACGCCGGGCGCATCCGCCGGGTCGACGGCATCGAGGTCGATCGACACGCCGTAGCCGGCGGTGCCGCCGCGCACGCGCGCCAGCGCCTCCTCGAGCACCGCCTTCAGGCTGCGCTGCTCGATCTCGCGCATCGAGTACACGCGCACGCCAAGCGCGGCCAGCAGCGCCGCTTCCTCGGGCTCGAAGGAGCGCGCGCCCACCACGCACACGTGCTGCGGTTGCAGCACCGCGCGCTCGGCGCACAGGCCCTCGCCGCCCTGGCCGAGCAGCGCGGCGAGGGGCATGCCGTGCAGCCGCCCGGAATGGCTGGTCTGGTGCGTGTGTGCGTCCAGGTGCGCGTCGATCCACAACAGACCGATCGGCGCGCCGGCGGCTTCGGTCACGCCGCGCCAGGTACCCATGGCGATGCTGTGGTCGCCGCCCAGCACCAGCGGCACGGCGCCATCGCGCAGCACGGCCGTTACCGCGCGCGCGAGCCGCAGGCACAAGCGGCACACCACCGGCGTGATCGGCTCGTTGGGGGCGGGGTCGGGGTGGAGCGTCTCGCGCCAGGCGACCTCCACGCCGCGTGAGGCGAGGAACTCCTCCACGCCGGCGAGCCGCGCCGGCGCCTGCGCGCAG
>JADLDQ010000411.1 GCA_020846575.1 Burkholderiales bacterium | reverse complement strand
TTCAATAGGTCCGCGATCACTTCATCTTTTCCGGCGCAATGATACCGGATGCGGGAAATCGGCCCGTCGGGTTCGACGAGGGGAGGGGCACTTCGGTCCCCTCCTACTCCGCCGGCTCGGTAAGCGTCTGCAAACACATGGACACGTTTCAGAGCCGCGTGCGTCAGGGTTTGTGAAAAAACCCAAAATGCTCAAAATCGACCTCCTTGAGGGGGTAGTAAAATGTATCCCCGCCCCGGTCCGATCGCGTGTAGGGCTTCCTGGCGCGAAAGTTTTCGGGCGCTCCGGTGCGTTCCGCGGGCCGTGAGGTTTTTTCACAAAACCGTCAGCAAGCGGTTCTTGACCTTTTTCAGCATCCCGCTAAAAAACCGTGACGGCAATCGCGCCCTTGCCCCAAACGGTTTGGCGGCCCACGCCGGACCACTGAGCCGCCTCCAGCCACGGCACGAATTCGCCCAGATTGCCTGCGTAGCGGCAGGCACCGAGAAGTCCGCCCAAGGGGTGGACCTGCCCGGTGCGCCCGCTGCGGCGCTCGACATCTTCCCAGTGCACGGCGCACGCGGTCATCTTCACCGCCACCGCGCGCTCGCCCATGCCCGTGTAGTCCAAGTCAGGTGGCCGGTCGCCGTAGAGCGTCATCAGGCGGCTGACACGGTCGCGAGCACGGGCGAAGAGGATGGGGAACTCCGGCCGGTGGGCAACGGCGCCTTCGTTCTTTAGTTCCGTTGGCGTCAGAAAGCGCACCTCAATGGCGGACACGTTCACCGCGCGGTCCAGGCGGACCTCGACGTTCCTGCAAGCCACTTCCAGGAGTTCCGCGCGTCCACGTCCCGCTCCCAAACCCTCGCGCCCGGCCTGGCGGAACGCCGCCTCAATCAGCTGCGGACCTTCGTCTCCGGTCTTGAACAGATGGACCGCGAACGAGAACTCCTGCCCGGGGACGAATCGGCATCCATCGAGATGGCTGGCCCGGAGGACAAACGGCCGTGCCGAATCGGCAAAGCCGCTCGGCTGGCTGGAGTCGCCGCGGGGCGAAAACCACTCCCCGGCGGCCTCCCGCGGCAGCAGCAGCCCAAATGCTCCGCGAAGCACGTTGCCCGCCTTCCCAGGCGGAAACAGAACGCCGCCCGCCGCTCTCATCCGGACCGAACAAACACGAAGCCGCAGAGTCATGGCAAATCCAGGCAGCCGGCAGGGCGTGTCCGGCCCAAGCTACTCAGAACCGGACTTAGACCACGGCGGCCGGACACCCATCATTCGGGCATAGGCGATGGACTGGCCCATATGTTCGTGGTTGTGGACCAGAAGCCTCAGAAAAACGTCTCCGGACGTAGCGTCTCCGCCGAAGAATCGGACAGCCTTGCTCTTGTCGGTTACCGGATAAGCCTGCCTGGCGGCCTCGATCGAGCCCTTGAGCCACCCGATGACCTCGGTCTTGTCTGTCACCGCTTTT
>JADLDQ010000021.1 GCA_020846575.1 Burkholderiales bacterium | reverse complement strand
GGGTGAAACCGCTTCGTGTCCACGCCGTTGCACAGGTGCAGCACCCGCTGCGGCGGAACACCCACGCCCTCGCAAAGATAGCGCTCCAGATGCTTCGACAGGGCGATATAGCGGTGCACCAGGGGGCGGAACAGGCGCCTCAGCGCGCGGTTGCGCCGGTTGCTGCCGTCGGTGTCGCCGACATCCCAGCCGTGCTCGCCGTGTATCCGCGCCGGCACGCCGGCGAGCGCCGCCGGCAACTGGGCTTCCAGCGTGCCGAGATTGCGGGTGTGGACGATATCCGGGCGCAGCCGCATGAACAGGCGCCACAGCCGCAAGTGGAGCAAGGGACTGTTGCCGGGCGCTTTGTTCAGCGCGAAGACCGGCACGTCGGCGCGGCCGATGCGCTCGCGAAACCGCGTGTACCCCGTCAGGCAGATCACCGCGTGGCGGAAGCGCTCCTCGGCCATGTGGTTGATCAGGTTCACCAGCCCGTTTTCCAGGCCGCCGGTGTCCAGGCGGAAGATGACGTGCGCCACCAGCGGCGCGGCTGCGCCCGCGCGCGCGCGCGCCAGGGCCTCAGGGGGCAGACCGGTGCTGGCGTGCATTCTCGAGCGTCGCATCGATGGCGGGCAGCATCGTCTCGGTGAAGGCCTCGAGGCGCGCGGCGGCCTGCTGCGGATCCTCGGCGAGCGGCGTGCCTAGCGCGACCAGCACCGCGTCGTCGCCGCCGCCCAGCAGCACCGACTTTGCCTGGAGCAGCTTCCCCCAGTAGGGACTGGTGGTCGCGCGGCCATCGACCCAGTACCAGTTCCACACGAGCAGCCGCGCGCTGCGACCGGCCAGCTGCGTCTGTATCAGGGACAGCGGGCGCCCGCCGATCGAGAGCGTGCGTTCCAACTCCGCGCTGGTAACGCGCCATTCACCACCGATGGTGGGCGCCAGGACGTTCTGGCTGCTGAAGATCTGCCGGCCCGGCCGCTGGTTCTGGTACCAGGCGAGCCGCAACTCCACCACCTCGGATCCGTTCGCGTAGCTCTGGACGATCTCGGCGCTGGGGTTGGCGTATTGCGGTTGCCAGCCGCTGCCGTGCCCGCTCACGGCCTGCCAGGCGCCGCTCCCCGCGGGGGCCCGAAGCTGCGGCGGCGGCGCGTTCCCGGACTCCATGCGGCCGGCGAGCAGCGGCCAGGCGCCGGTGGCCAGCACCGCGGCCAGAACGGCCGCGGCAACGCTCGCCTGGGGCACGGCGGCCGCGGGCGCAGGCGGCGCCGGCCGCAGCGCGATGTCCTCGCGCCAGTAGGCGCCGATCCAGAACAGGATCAGCATCACCAGGCCGAAGAACAGCCACCCGTAGATCAGGTGATCGACGCCCACCGCGTACTTCATGCTCGACAGGTGTCCGATCATCACGATCATGTAGGCGCGCAACCAGTTGGCGACGATGGGCACCAGGATCGAGGCCAGCACGAACAGCGCGCGCCGCAACAGGCCGCGGTAGGTCAGGTAGGCGTACAGGCAGCCCAGCGTCACCGAGGCGATGAGGTAGCGCAGCCCGCTGCAGGCCTCGACCACCGACCAGCTGCCGCTGGGGATGGTGAAGAACTGGCCCTCCCGGAATACCGGGATGCCCGACAGGCGCAGCGCGGCCACGGTGAAGTCCGCGGTGTGCTCCATCAGCAGCGGCTCGAGAGACTCGCCGAACGGGACCGCGAACAGCAGGTAGGCGAGCGGGAACGCGAGCGCCCAGGCCATGCGGTTACCGAGCGCCGTCCATACCGTGAAGACGATCATCAGCGCCAGCCCGAACTGCTGCACCACGCCCGCGCCCACCACGGTTCCCAGCAGCCAGCCCGCGCCAGCCAGCGCGACCGGGACCAGCATCCAGTAGTTGGGCCGGGGCGTCATCGCGGCGAGCGAGCGCCGCTCGCGCCAGACGAGCCAGATGCAGATCGGTACGATCACGAAGCCGTGGGCGAAGGTCTCCGAGCGGATCCAGATCGACACCATCGCCCAGGCGGTGTCCCGGTACCAGCCGAGCAGCCACACCAGGCCGCCGCTGAGCACGGCGAGGGTGAAGGCCCAGGGACGGGTCAGCCCGGGCGCTTGGGCGATGGCGCTCATCGGGCCGCCTCGACGCGGCGCGCCGTCCCGGCAGGTCGATACCAGACGGAGCGCGGGCCCTCTGGTATCCCCGATTCCGGGGTTCCGGGACGCGCGCTTGCCCGCGGCGGAATGCTCACGGTCGCGGAAACGGGTACCGTCCTCGGCGTTTGCATGCGGCCGCTACCCGAGGTTCTTGACGATGTGCGGCCCCAGCGCGTTGGCCACCGGCAGCGGCAGGCGCTGCCACAGGCGGATGAAGCGCTGGTACTTCGGGTTGAGCGGGTTGTGGTCCGGCACCGATCTGCCTCTCACGAGGAAGTACTCGTAGGCGAGCGGCTGCGGCTCGAAACCCCAGTTCTTCTTGAAGTCGAAGGAGCCGGTGCCGCGCTTGCTGCGGCCGTAATCGAACACCTTGAGGCCGCGCTCGCAGGCGCGGCGCATCAGTTCCCAGTACATGAAGTCGTTGCCCGCCACTTCGCGCGCCTCCTCGACGCCGCCGCCATAGTAGGGCAGCACCTCGTCGCGGAAATAGAACGAGAGCACCGCCGCCACCACTCTGCCCTCTAGGGTCACCGCCAGCACCTCGCAGTCCGACCCGAACACCTCGCGCAGGATGGCGAAGTAGCGCTTCGCGAACACCGGCGTGCCCAGGCGATGCACGCTTGCCGAATAGGCGGCGAAGAAGCGCTCCACGCCCGGGTCGAGTTCGCTCGCCAGGCCCGCCTTGATGCCTGTTCGGACCAGCGCCCGCTGCTTGCGCGGGATCTCGAGCATGTTCTTCTCGACCTCGGGAAGGATGGGTTTGCGGAAGGTGACGTACAGGTCCTTCGACGCCCAGTCGGGGTGGCGCGGTGCGATGCCACGGTACTCCAGGTGATCGACGCCGCGCGCCTGCGCCAGCGCGCGCGCCGCCTGGTCCAGCGCCTGCCGCGCCGGTTCGCTCTCGGCGGCCGGGCCGCCGTAGACGCAGAACGGCAGCGAGGAAAGCGTATGGCCGAACAGCAGGCTGCGGATCTCCGCCAGCGGCAGCACGCCGGCGATACGCCCGCCCGACTCGGCATAGAGAAAGTGCGTGCGGTGCCCGAACGCGCGCTCGATCACCGTCTTCCAGCCGGCGCGGTGAAAGAAGCTCGCCTCAGGGCAGCCGGCGACGAACGCGTCCCAGCGCGCGAAATCCTGCGCCGCGAGCGGCCGGATCGCGATCGGGGCGGCATCGGAGGCCGCGCGCGCCGGGGCGGCCAAGTCAGGTTCGGCGAGGTTCATCGTTCGCTTCCAGGAACACCCGGTCCATGCGGTCCCAGCGGAAATCGGCGACCAAGGCGCGGATGCGCCGTTCCATGGAGGACAGGTTCACGTAATGGCGAAAGCGCGTCTTGAGGTCGATGCCCTTCATGCGCGGCTGGCCGGGGTCCAGCTCCCAGGGATGGAAGTAGAAGATGCACGGCTGCCGGTCGACCCGGTTTACCCGCCGCAGGCACCAGCGCGAGACGCCGTAGGGCAGCAAGCGGAACCAGCCGCCGCCGCCGGCGGGCAGGTTCCGGTTGAGGAGGTTTACGGTCGTCAGCGGCAGTTCCGCGAGGGCGAGTCCCTCGGGCCGATGAGCGAAGCGCGGCGCCTCGGGCATGCCGTAGTGGTCGTGGCGCACCGGGTAGATGCTGGAGCTGTAGCGGTAGCCCGCGCGCTCCAGGCACTCCAGCGCCCACAGGCTGTCGCGCCCGATGGAGAAGCTCGGCGCCCGGTAGCCCTTCACCACGACGCCGCCGATGTCCTCCAGGACGCGCTTGGCGCGCCCGGCGTCTTCAAGGAATCCGTCGCGGTCGAGTTCGGTTACCCGGTGGTGTTCGCAGCCGTGGCTCGCCAGCTCGTGGCCCTCCACGACGATGCG
>JADLDQ010000020.1 GCA_020846575.1 Burkholderiales bacterium | reverse complement strand
CGACCTACGACCACGCCGAGCCGGGCATCCTGTTCCTCGACCGCATGAACCGCGACAACAACCTCTACTACTGCGAGACCATCGAGGCGACCAACCCCTGCGCGGAGCAGCCGCTGCCGCCCTACGGATGCTGCTGCCTGGGTTCGATCGACCTGACGAAGTACGTGCGCCGGCCCTTCACGGCGCAGTCGGCGTTCGATTTCGCGGCGTTCGGCGACGTCGTCGAGGTGGCGGTGCGGATGCTGGACAACGTGCTCGACGTCACGCGCTGGCCGCTGCCCCAGCAGTACGAGGAAGCCATGTCCAAGCGCCGCGTGGGCCTGGGGTTCACCGGGCTGGGCGATGCGCTCATCATGCTGCGGCTGCGCTACGACACGCCGCAGGCCTGCGCCATGGCCGCGCGGATCTCCGAGGCGATGCGCGACCGGGCCTATGGCGCCTCGGCCGAGCTCGCGCGCGAGCGCGGCGCATTTCCCCTGTTCAACGCCGACCTGTACCTCGCCGGCGGGAATTTCGCCTCGCGCCTGCCCGCCGCGTTGAAAACGAAGATCCGCGCGCAGGGCCTGCGCAATTCGCACCTGCTGTCGATCGCGCCCACGGGCACCATCAGCCTCGCGTTCGCGGACAACGCCTCCAACGGCATCGAGCCGCCGTTCTCGTGGACCTACAACCGGCGCAAGCGCATGGCGGGCGGCGAGTGGAAGGACTACAGCGTGGAAGACCACGCCTGGCGCCTGTTCCACCACCTGGCCGCAACGCACCCGGAGATCCAGGCGCAGCCGGGCCAGGACCTGCCCGAGTATTTCGTCACCGCGCTGGAGATCTCAGCGCGCGCGCACAAGGACATGGTGGCCGCGGTGGCGCCCTTCATCGACACCTCCATTTCCAAGACGGTCAACGTGCCCGAAGACTACCCGTACTCGGAGTTCGAAAACCTGTACTTCTCGGCGTGGAAGGCGGACTTGAAGGGGCTGGCGACCTACCGGCCCAACCCGGTGCTCGGCGCGGTGCTCTCGGTCAGCGAGGAAAAGAGCCGGGAACACCCGCAGGATGTAAGCCTGGAAGGCGAGGAGGGCGCGGCTGCCAACCGCCGCCTGACGATCCAGTCGCTGCCGCCGCCGGTGCTGCAGTCGCTGGTGTGGCCGAACCGGCCGGATCTGCCCGAGGGCAACCTCGCGTGGACCTACATGATCGAGCACCCGGGCGGAGAGTTCGCCCTGTTCGTCGGGCACATCGACGAGCCGGCCGGAGCCGCGCCGGGAGACGGTGCGGCTCGCATGCGAAGCTTCCCCTTCGAAGTCTGGGTCAACGGCGCCGAGCAGCCCCGCGGGCTCGGGGCGGTGGCGAAAACCCTGTCGATGGACATGCGCGCCAACGACCGCGCATGGCTGAAGCGCAAGCTCGATGTGCTCGCCACCACGCCAGGCGAAGCGGCGTTCGAGATGCCGTTTCCGCCGCGCGGCGAAATTAAACTGGTTCCGAGCGCCGTGGCGGGCGTGGCGAGGGTCATCGCCTGGCGCTGCGAGTCGCTGGGGGCGCTCGACGAAAAGGCGCCCGACCTGCTTTCACCGGAGGGCAGACCGCACCCGGTGCTCGACGCCATGATCTCGATCGAGGAGCCGCGCACCGGCACCGACGGCACGCTGTCGTGGACCGTGGACATCCGCAACCCGGCCACCGGCGAGGATTTCGTCCTCGGTCTGAAGGAGATCACCCTGCCTGCCGAAGGCGCGATCGGCGGCGGGCGCGGCGCCACGCGCCCCTACTCCATGTGGCTGGCCGGGCACTACCCGCGCGCGCTCGACGGGCTGGCGCGACTGCTGTCGCTCGACATGCGGGTGCTCGACCCGGCATGGATCGGCATGAAGCTGCGCAAGCTGCTCAACTACTCGGAACCGCTGGGCGACTTCATGGCCTTCGTCCCGGGCGAGCGGCGCCAGCAGACCTGGCCCTCCACCGTGGCTTACATGGCGCGGCTCATGATCCACCGCTACGCGATGCTCGGCATCCTGGACGAGAGGGGTTACCCGACCCGCGACATGGGCATCCTCGCGACTCCGCGCGACGAGCCGGGCGCCAAGCTGATGCAGGGGGCGTTGTGCGGCGAGTGCGGCAACACGACCGTGATCAAGAAGGACGGCTGCGACTTCTGCACCGCCTGCGGCGCCATCGGCAGCTGTGGGTGAGCCGGGGTTTCGCCCGACGTGCCTGCGCACGTCGGGCGCCGGCGAACGCCCGGTCCCTTGCAAGGGACCGGGCCGGAGAGCTACCCGAACTTCTGGATAAGACGTGCCCGCGCACGCCGGGCGCCTGCTGATCGCGCTCGAGCGCGAACCGGCGTTCAGCCTGCGTGGTAGCGCGCGATGCGCTCGACCTCGTGCTTCGATCCCAGCACCACCCCGACCCGCTGGTGCAGCGCCTCCGGCTGGATATCCATGATCCGTCTCGCCCCGTCGGTCGCCGCCCCGCCGGCCTGTTCGACGATGAAGGCCATCGGGTTCGCCTCGTACATCAGCCGCAGCCGCCCCGACTTGTACTTGAGGTCGCTCGGATACATGAACACCCCGCCCCGCGACAGGATGCGATAGACGTCGGCCACCATCGAGGCTACCCAGCGCATGTTGAAATCGCGCTCGCGAACGCCGCTCTTGCCGGCAAGGCACTCGTCGATGTAGCGCCGGATCGGCGCGCGCCAGTTGCGCATGTTCGACATGTTGATGGCGAACTCGCTGGTTTCCTCGGGAATGACGATGCGCTCCCGGGTGAGCTTGAAGCTGCCCACCTCGCGGTCCAGGGTGAAGCCGGCGGCCCCTCGGCCCACCGTCAGCACCAGCAGCGTCGAAGGCCCGTAGACCGCGAAACCGGCGGCCACCTGCTGGGCGCCCGGCTGCAGGAAGCTCGACTCGTCGGGGTCGCCGACGCCCTCCGGGCATCGCAGCACCGAGAAGATGGTGCCCACCGAGACGTTCACGTCGATGTTGGAGGAACCGTCGAGCGGATCGAACAGAAGCAGGTAGTGGCCCTTGGGATAGCGGTTGGGAATCTGGTAGGGCTTTTCCATTTCCTCGGATACCATCGCCGAGAGGTAGCCGCCCCATTCGTTCGCCTGGATCAGGATCTCGTTGGAGATCACGTCGAGCTTTTTCTGCGTTTCTCCCTGCACGTTCTGGGTGCCGGCGCCGCCGAGGACGCCCTCCAGGTCGCCCTTGGAGACCGCCGCGCTGATGGCCTTGCAGGCCCTGCCGACCACCTCGATCAGCAGCCCCAGTTCCGGGGGCACCTGCGCGCCCGCGCGCTCCTGTTCGATCAGGTACTGGCTGAGTGAAATCCGGCCCATGACGACTCCTTGGCCCTCGACGCGATCTCAGGTTCCGAGCGTGCGCACGCGGGTTTCGATCGCCGCTTTGAGCCTGTCGAATGCGTCCCGGAACTGCGCCACGCCTTCGACCAGCAGCCTGCCGGTGACCTCCTCCAGGTCGATGCCGCAGCGCGACAGGTGCGCGAGCGTCTCACGCGCCTCCTCGGTTCCCTCCCCGAGACTCTCCCTGGGCACCCCGTGGTCGCGGAACGCCTCCAGCGTCGCGGGGGGCAGGGTGTTCACCGTGTCGCGACCGACGAGTTCCTCGACGTACAGTACGTCGCGATAGCGGGGGTTCTTGGTACTGGTG
>JADLDQ010000019.1 GCA_020846575.1 Burkholderiales bacterium | reverse complement strand
TGAGAGGCAGGTTCAGGATCACCAGCATCAGGTTCCCGACCCACATCGAGGCGATCATGCCCCAGAACAGTTGCGGGCGCTCGGTCATGATCTGCGGTCCCGGGGCGATGCCCTGGATCATCATGGCGCCGATCATCATCGCCATGATGGCGTTCGAGGGAATCCCCAGGGTCAGGAGCGGGATGAAAGACGTCTGAGCGCCGGCATTGTTGGCCGACTCGGGCGCCGCGACGCCCTTGATGTTGCCCTGGCCGAAGGTTTCCGGGTCCTTCGCGACCTTCTTCTCGATCGTGTAGGCGGCGAACGAGGAAAGCAGCGCCCCGCCGCCGGGCAGCACCCCCAGGCAGCAACCGAGCGTCGTGCCCCGCAGGATCGGCATGGCGCAGGTCTTGAGGTCCGCGAGCGAGGGCAGCAGCGTGCCCACCTTCTTGGTGAAGATCTCGCGCTGCTCGCCCAGTTCGACGTTCTTGATCACTTCGGTGTAGCCGAACATGCCGAGCGCCACGGCGACGAAGCCGATGCCGTCGGATAGTTCCGCGATGCCGAAAGCGAAACGCTGGGTGCCGGAATTGACGTCGGTACCCACCAGGCCCCCCAGCAGCCCGAGCAGCACCATGCAGATCGCCTTGACCACCGAGCCGCGCGCCAGCACCACCGCGAGCACCAGGCCCGCGACCATCAGGGAGAAGTACTCCGAGGGCCCGAACTTGAGCGCCACTTCGGCGAGCGGCGGGGCCGCCACGGCGATCACCATGGTCGCCACGGTCCCCGCGAAGAACGAGCCGATCGCGGCGATCCCCAGCGCGGGCCCCGCCCTGCCTTTTCGAGCCATCTGATAGCCGTCCAGGCAGGTGACCACCGCCGAGGATTCGCCGGGGATGTTCACCAGGATGGCGGTGGTGGACCCGCCGTACTGGGCGCCGTAGTAGATCCCCGCCAGCATGATCAGCGCCGAGATCGGCGGCAGCGTGAAGGTGATCGGCAGCAGCATGGCGATCGTCGTCACCGGCCCGAGGCCGGGCAGCACCCCGATCAGGGTGCCCAGCAGCGCTCCCGCCAGGCTGTAGAGGACGTTCTGGAACGAGAGCGCGACCTGGAATCCGAGCAGGAGGTTGTTGAACAGTTCCATGGCATCAGCTCCAGGCGTACGGCCAGACGTTCATCGACAGGCCGAGCGCGTGGACGAACACCCAGACCGAGAAGATCGAACAGCCCACGGCGAGCATGAGCGCCTCCTTCAGCTTGAACTCGTGGCCGGCCCAGGCCGTGCCCATGATGAGCACGAACACCGCGAAGGCGAAGCCCGCGGGCCGGATCAGGTAGCCGAACGCCGCCACCGAGATCATCATGATGAACAGCGACGGCTTGCCCCAGGCGGCGAGGAAGAGGCTCAGCGTGATCGCGCCGCCGATCCAGCGCGCCCACTCGGGCCAGTCGTGGAACCACTCCGACCAGTAGTACATCGGAATGATCAGGAGCAACGCGGGAATGAGTATGGAGAGCCTCAGTTCCACCTGCGCGAACGGACTGCGCGGCTTGCCGAAGAACGAGCGCACGAAGATGATGAGCCCCAGCACGCCCATCAACCCGCCCAGCACAGTCGGGAAATAGGCCGGCCCCATTCGCAACGCGGTGCCCATCGGGTAGTTCTGCGCGACCAGCATGAAGAACAGGCCGAAGCCTATGAACATCACGCCTGCCCAGAAGTCCTTGCCGTCGGCGACTTTCATACCTCCCTCCTCTTGAAACGGCGCGGCGGCATTGTGCCACAAGCCACGCGGCAGCCAAACAATTCGTCTCGTCAGGGATCGTCAGTACCTTGCTTCGTCGTGTTTGCTTCGTCGTGCTTGCGCTGTCGCGTTTGCTTCGTCGTGCTGCATCACCGCGCCGGGGCGCGCAAGACAGACACGCCGGAGAGGGGCCGCGACGGGCGCGCGATTCTGCCACACCCGCAACGGGATGTCTGCACCGTCCCGCGGCCCGCGAGTCGATCCGCCGGCAGGAACCTGCGCTCGCGCCGCGCGCATTGCCGCAGCGCGCGCCGCCTCACTGCCCGCTCTCCGCTTCCATGTAGCCGAGCAGCCTTCGGCTCGTCTGGCGAAGCCGCTGAGACAGCATCAGCACCAGTTCCATCAGCACCTTGGCGCCCAGGACCGGCTGTTCGAGAATGATTCGCGCCAGGCTCTCGCGGCTGAGCATCGCCAGCAGGCAGCGCTCGCCCGCGACGCAGGTCGCGAAACGGGGCTCTCCGTCGATCATCGACATCTCGCCCACCGTCTTGCCGGGGTCCAGGGCGGCGATCAGACGCTGCGCGTTCCAGCGGTCGCGCTTGAACACCTCCACCGAGCCTTCGAGGATCATCATCATGAAATCGCCCGCTTCGCCCTCGCGGATGATCTCGACGCCGGGGGCCGCGCGATAGACCTGCATGAAGTGGCTCATCAGGCGGATTTCCGCGAGGTTGAAGTTCTCGAACAGAGGCGAGCGGGTGACCAGCGCGTGGATCTGGGCGGCGAACTGCGTCGCTTCTCCCAGGGACTCGAGTTCTGCCCGCTGATGATTCTGCTTGGCTGCTTCCGCCATGTCGTGGCAACCGGTCGAGACCGGAACTGCGATGGATGGCGAATTATGCCGAAAGCCCCGTGGCAGGCCAAGGTCGCCGCACGTGGCGGCAGGGACTCTGTGCAGCGCGCAGATGACGGCGGCACGAGCGCTGGAGCCGAGGATTCCACCGGCGTACCGATCCGGGGCCCGGAATGCCGGAGCACGCTGCGGGTGCGCCGGCACGGTAAAGCCCCGACTGCGCTCCCGCGCTCCCGTTGCGCCGCGCGGCTGTGAGCGCATGCGCCCGCGCCTTGGCGGGCGCGATCGCCTCGGGGGTTCGGCGTTGCCCGCCGGGCTGCTCACGTGTGACGCCGAGACAAAGAACGGTCCGCGAAAGCTCGACGCAAGGCGCGTGGTTTCCCGGAGCGGCGTCTGCGGGCCGGCAGCGCTCTTTCAGGTATCCCTCATGCGATCAGCCAGAACACCATGGCGATCCAGACCAGCAGGGAACCGAGCAGATGAGGGTCGCGCAGCACGTCCTCGGATGGGTCTTCACCGCCGTGACGGCCGTACAGCATCCAAAGGTAGCGCGATACCCCGTAGAGAACCACCGGCACGGTGTAGAACAGGGACGCGGTGCCATGCACCGCGACCGTCCTCGCGTCCACCGTGTACAGCCCGTAGGCGATGACCGAGCTCGCCGCGGTCACCGTGATCAACGCGTTCAGGGCCTCAGGCGTGTACTCGCCGAGTACCCGCCGGGGGGATGCGCCGGTGGTCCCGGCCGCCGCGCCGGAACCGCGGGCGAGCTGCGGCGGCGCGAGCGGCGCAGCGCCGGACCGGGGCGCACCGTCGAAGGCCGACAGCTCGGCACGGCGCTTGGCGAATCCCAGGAACAGCGTGAACATCAGGCCGCACAGCAGCAGCCACTGCGAGGGCTCGATGCCGACGCCGGCGGTCCCCGCGAGTATGCGCAGCATGAACCCGGAAGCGATCAGGAACACGTCCAGGACCGGGACATGTTTGAGCGCCAGGCTGTAGGCCGCATTGATCGCGATGTAGCCGCAGGCGAGCGCGAGCGCGATGCTCGACACCGTCCAGGCGCCGGCGAGCCCCGCCAGCGCAACTGCGGCGGCGAAGCCCAGCGCCGCGGATACTCCGACCTCGCCCGAAGCGACCGGCCGGCGCCGTTTGACCGGGTGGAGCCGGTCGGCGTCGCGATCCGTCGCGTCGTTCAGGGCGTACACCCCGCTGGAAACCAGGCAGAAGGAGGCGAACAGGATCAGGGCCTCCAGGGCAAGGCCGGGCTGCGACCAGCCGTGTCCGAACACCAGGCCGACGAAGACGAACCCGTTCTTCAGCCACTGGCGCGGCCGCGCGAGCCTCATCAGGGCAGCGAGCTTGGACATGTCGAGGCGGGTTCCTTCGCGGTCCGGATGTCAGCTCATTCCTCAGCCCCGCACCGGGCAGTGCGCGCCGAGATAGCGTTCGCAGACGATGCAGGCGCCCTGCGGGAGGTACCGGGGAATGCGGTAATAGCGCTCCAGCACCGGCAGAATTACGCCTTCCCGGTAGGCCCGGTAATCGAACTGCCTTCCGAGCACCAGGTGGAACGTGGCCCCGGACAGCTCGAGCGAGCGGTATTCGACCGAGCGGAAGTAGGGTTCGTAGTCGTGCGGTTCCGGGGGACTCTTGCGGAACACGAGGATGTTGCGACCTTCCAGCGCCCTGAAGTCGGTCAGCAGGTCGTCGTGCCGCGCATGCGAAGACGCCGCACCGAACACGAACACGTAGCGGCCGGAATAGTAGGACGCGGTCGCCGCCGGCGAGTAGCCGTCCGCGGCGATCTCGAATTCCGGGCGCTGCGATTCCAGCGCCCGCACCACCTGCGCGATCCGGACGTGGAACACGATCCCGTCGTACAGGCGGGAGAACTTCCAGGTTTCCACCGGCAGCACCGATCCGGCGAGGATTAGCGCCAGATGCAGCAGGCTGAAGCCGCCGAGATAGGCAAGCGACTGCCGCAGCCTGGCCGCCGGCAGCGCCAGCGCCGCCGCCATGAAGAAGAACGGAACAAAGGCGAGCACCCAGTGCAGGCCGACCCCGCGCACCGCCGACAGGAGCAGGAACGCCCCCAGCGGCACCGCGCAGGCGATGGCGAAAAACCGCAGCCCGCGCCGCGACCACCATGTTCGCCAGGCGGCGTTCCTCCCCGCGAGCTGCGCGATCGCCGGCGGACTGAGCACGTAGGCGAGAACCAGCAGGTAGATCAGCGGCGAGCGCCAGGACAGACCGGCGTCCTCGTGGCGGTTGTAGAGGTTGAACATCAGGTTCGACCAGCAGTGCTCGTAGTTCCACCACAGATTGAGCAGTACGAAAGGCAGCGCGCCGGCGAACGTCACCGCCAGCCCGCGCCACGGCCGTTCGCCGCGCGGCGCGAGCACCACGTCGCAGGCGAGAGCGATTGCGAGCAGGGCCGCGAAGTACTTCGACAGGAAAGCCAGGCCCAGCAATACGCCCGCGATGG